>JBDRSZ010000313.1:0-3963 GCA_043824415.1 bacterium
ACCTCGAGCATGTCCCCACCCGTTTTTTCGAAAAACGTCACGCGGATCGGATGGAAGCCCGCAGCCAACGCGATCACACCTTTTGCTTCGCTCTCGCCGTGCAGGCCGTCGTTGTCCACGACGAGTTTCTCCCCGATGTAAAGCCTGCTCCCATCGTCGGAAACCGTATAGAACGTATAGACACCATCCCGCGAAATGGAAATGTATCCCTCATACCGGAAGCCGAAGTATTCGACTGTATCTCGAGGGCTGAAATTGAAGTCCTCAACGATTCCCGTTTTCTTCGCTTCGATGCGGTCGAAATCCGGCAGCCTGTCCCAAACGCCTTCGTAGTATGCGTAGCGCAGCCCCTTCTTCAATCCGGCCGCCTTTTCCGAAGGACGCGGCTTCACCTTGACGAACAAAGACCGGCTCACATCGCTCACGGGCTTGCCGTCCCGAAAGGCGCGGGCAGAGACGAGGGTCGATTCCGTCAGCCGGATCGGACCCTGTGCGAGCGGAGAATCCATCGTCGGATCGCTCCCATCCGTTGCAACCCTGACCTCCACGTTCTCACGGTCAGAAGAAACAGTCACATCCAGCGCATCGATGAAGATGTCGTGCTCAGCCTCGATCGCAGGAGGATGCGTCACGTCCGGACGGCCGAGGATATCCAAAACGACGACGCTGTTCATCGGGTTCGGCGCATTTTTGGGCAGCTGAATAACGAGGGCATCTTCAAGGCGGGACACATCGAGCAAATTTTTATTGACATCCGCTAAAGCGTATGCCTGCACTACTCCATTCGTCAGCCCCTTCACCCATAAAAGACCATCCTCCGGCCAGTCGAACACGTGGAGGTACAGCCGCGTGTTCCCGTCGGGCAGCGCCTTCCTCGTGCAGCGCCCCCACGACAGAGCATCGAACGGGCTGGCCTCCGTCCCGGTGACCGCCTCGCCGTTGACCCGCATCCATTTCCCCATATCACGCAGCCGCTCGACGCTCTCCTGCGGAAACTCCCCCTCCGCGGTCGGTCCGACGTTTAGGAGAAAATTGCCTCCCTTCGATGCAATATCGGCCAGCTTCCGGATGAGGTCTTCGCTCGACTTCCAATGATCGTCATTCTTATTATAGCCCCAGTGGTCATTCATCGTCATACAGGTCTCCCAGTCCATGCCTGGGAGTCCCGTCGGGGGAATTTCCTGCTCGGGCGTGCCAAAATCTCCGACATATTCGCCCTCTCTCGTGAGCCCCTGCATTCCGGCGCGACCCTTATCCACCCTATTGTTGATGATGATGCTCGGCTGCAGCTTTCGGACGTAGTCGTACAGATCTCTACCGTACTCGTGATTCCACGTGTCCTCCCACTCCCCGTCGAACCATAGCACCCCGATTTCACCGTAATTCTGCACCAGCTCCCGCAGCTGCTTTTTCATATGGCGCACGTACCTGTTTAAGTCGGCTCCCTCCGTCGAACGGTCCGTTTCCCATCCTCGCCGCGGAAGATAGTCTGGATGATGCCAGTCCATGATCGAATGGTACCAGCACATTTTCAGACCGTGCATCCGGCAGGCATCGGCCAGTTCTTTGAGGATGTCCCGCTTGAAGGGCGTGGACATCACATCGAAATCCGTCTGCTTCGAATCGAAGAGACAGAAACCGTCGTGATGCTTCGAAGTGATGACGATGTACTTCATCCCCGCATCTTTCGCCATGCGCACCCAGGCGTCCGCGTCAAACTTGACGGGATTGAATTGACCGATGAAACGGTCATACACATCGATGGGAATCTGCGCCGTCGTCCGAATCCATTCGGCGTGGTCCGTCCCTCCATTCCATTCACCGGCTGGAATGGCGTACAGTCCCCAGTGGATGAACATCCCAAAACGCGCATCGCGCCACCAAGCCATCCGCGCATCGCGTTCCGCTTCCGTCTCTTGAATCGAACGGGAACAGCCGATGAGGCCGAAAGCGAGGAACGCTAAAACGAGCATTCCCAAAAGACATCCTATAAAAAAGCTCTTTCTTCGACACATACGCACCTCCTTATAGTATTACGAGTAAAATCTTTGTTTTTTTAAAAATATTAAATCATTCTGCTACAAATTAAAATACAGAGGCCTTTTTTTGAAATCTTTTTAAATTTTGATTTGTCATTTTCCCTGCCTGCGGCAAGCAGGCATTTTAATATTTGATCTTTACATTGCTCATTATGAAATAACATTCGGTTTTATCGCGCTAAGATATCAAGATAATCTCCGATGACGCAACCGATCGACCGTGACCGCGACAACGATCACTCCGCCCGTAACGACTTGCGTGACCCACGTCGGCCAGCCGTTCAGCTGACAGCCGGTGCGAATGATCGTCATGATGACCGCTCCGATAAGACTTCCGAGGATGGACCCCTCGCCCCCCGAAAGACTGCCGCCCCCGATGACGACCGCAGCGATAACGTCGAGCTCCAAACCGACGGCGCCCGTCGGGTCGCCCTGCTCCTGATAGGACATCAGCATGACGCCAGCCAGCCCGGAAAACGCTCCCGCAACAGTATAAACAACGACTGTGACGCGCTCAACGGCTACGCCGCACAATCGTGCCGTCTGCCGGTTGGACCCGACGGCAAAGATGTGGCGTCCTATCCGTGTGTACCGGAGCATTCCTGCAATCATCAGAGCGAGGAGGATCATCATCCACGCACCCGGTGGAATCAGCTGCCATTTCAAATGAGACGGGAGTGCTGCGAGCAGATTGCTCAGCCAGGATGATCCCACGTTGATGGGCATACTGTGAGCAAGTCCCTTGGCAAGCCCGCGTACGATTAAAAGCGAACCCAACGTCGCAATGAACGGCAATAATTTCAATCGGGTGATAACGAATCCATTAAATAAACCGCAGAAAGCGCCGGCTGCAATTCCGCAGAACACGGCCGGCAGCGGAGGAATCCCGCAAACATTCATCAGCCACGCGACAACCACCGAACACATCGCTATGATCGATCCCGCCGACAGATCGATGCCCCCCAAAATGATGACAAGCGTCATCCCGATGGCCGAAACACCGACGATGACGGACTGCTGAACGATCGTTTCCACCGCGGTGAGCGTGAGTATTTTCGTATTCAAGGATGTAAAAAGGAAATAGACGAAAACAAGGGCAAGCAAAGGACCGAACCTGTTCATCCATCCCGACCAGGCCGACACAGATCGGTTGGCATCCCGCTTAAGAAAATTCTTTTCGTCATTTGCGACGTTACCCATCAAAGCTCTCCCTTCCCCGTAGCTGCCAGCATGAGCCGGTTTTCATCCAGTTCCGATACGGGCCTGATTCCGCTCAACCTGCCCCGAACCATGACTGCGATGCGGTCGCACACGCCCAACAGCTCCGGAAGATAGCTGCTGACCATCAATACAGATTTAGGGGGACGCTTTTCACGGTCAGAGCCTGCAGCAAGCGCATCGATCATCTGATAGATCTTCACCTTGGCGGCCACGTCGATGCCGCGGGTGGGTTCGTCTAATAGATAGATATCCACATCGTGCTGGAGCAGCCGTCCTAAGGCCACTTTCTGTTGATTCCCTCCCGAGAGATCAGATACCCGCTGCCGAGGACCCTCGCAGCGAATATCCAGACGATCCACCCATTTCCGCGCGGCTGCATCCTGCTTTCGTGGTAAAACCAGTCCCATTGGCCCGAATCCCCTCAGCTTGGTCAGCGTCACGTTGTCCGAAATGCTCAACCCGACAGCGAGACCTTCTTCCTTCCGGTTTTCGCTCAGCATCCCAACGCCCTGCATCCAGCGGGCGGTCGGAGAACCGGGGCCCGAATAAATCCCAATCTTGATACGGCACCCGCGTACGGGCTCCAGTCCAAACAGGACGCGTAAAAATTCCGTCCTTCCCGAACCCACGAGCCCGGCAATCCCCAGCACTTCTCCTTCGTACAGCGTCAAGCTCGCGGATGAAGGTTTCTCTGTCCCTGCAA
>JBDRSZ010000314.1:0-3494 GCA_043824415.1 bacterium
CTATCCCGACTCTTTTTCGGGATAGGGCGAAAGGGATTTGGGGGGTGGATTATCATGTCTACATGTTTCGTTAATAAACAAAAATGCTGGCTTTCAAAAAGGCCGATTCTTTTGGTTCTTTTCTTCTAAAGAAAAGAACAATTGCACAAAACAAACGAATGACAATATGTTGTCAAACCAAATATTACTGTTGTGTAGCATTATATTTCTGTGAGTCACTCTGTATTCTGGAAAAAAGAGTACACGATTTTTTCGCTTCGGCAACGTTTAATATAATGTAAATGGCGTATCTTGATTCTGACGAGGAGATGGCTATGAAAACCTGTATAAAAGCGATGCTCACATTCCTGCTGATGCTCTTCTTCATCACGCAGTGCAGTAAAGACACTTCAGTAGCACCAGAGACCGAGACCGATCCGACACTCGAAATCATGGAAATGGCCAATGAAATCGATGCATTGGATGATGTGGCGTTTACTGATTCCTCGGATGTGGACAGGCCGCGCTTACTGCGAAGAGCGCTGTTCAGGCTCGATGAGTTGCTGGATCAGGTTCATATTTTATTGGTTAGACATGACAATGCAGAGGCTGATTCACTTTACCGCAGTGCTAGAGAAGCCCAGAAGAACGCCATCGAGGCGGCCAGGATCGACAGTTTCCATGTCGCCTTCGATTTCATCAAGGAGAGCCAGCATCTTGCCCTTGAAGCGGTGAGGCTGATCAAGGGGGATGTTCGTGAAGACAGAGAAGCCATGCTCAGGAGACTTCGGGAAGAGATGGCCGAGGTAAGGTTGATGCTCGATGAAATTGAGGGTCTGCTCGTCGGACAGACGAACGAAAGGGCGGAAATGGCATTCAGGAGAGCAAAACAGCATTTCCGGATGGCGACCGAAGCCATACAAGATAGAAAATTAAGGGATGCGGGTTTTCATGTGTTGCGGTCGAAGAGATATGCACAGCTTGCACTGCGCATCCTGAAACCGACCGATTGATAAATCTCCCTCCTTACATCCTCTGTATCAGGGCAAGGGATTTTCCCTTGCCCTTTTTCATAAGCGGATAGATTTTTCTAATGATGGGACAGGAATTATATCCTGCCCCATCGGTGGGAATTCGATTCTATACAGGCGGTAATTATCGCCTGTAATTGCTCCATGCTGTTAAAGTGATATGCCGGGACAGCATATTTTCCTGCCATTGCCTTTTTAAACATCTCTCTTGTATTAACAAGACCTGATTCTTTGTACGAAACAGCCCTTTCATCCTCCATTTGTTTTTGAGAATTATATCATTGAACCGAGGAAACTCTTTTCGGTAAATTTTATTATATTATTCATCATCGTTACTGACTCGACAGGATATTTTCCGATAGCTGTCTCACCCGAAAGCATCACAAAATCAGTACCGTCTATAATAGCATTAGCCACGTCTGTAACCTCTGCCCTGGTCGGCCTTATATTGTCGGTCATATGCTCGAGCATTTGAGTGGCTGTAATTACAAATTTTTTCTTTTTGTTGCACTTCGTTATTATGTTCTTCTGGACAATAGGAACTTCATGGATCGGTATCGATACACCCATATCTCCCCTGGCTATCATTATTCCGTCAGAAGCATCTATGATTTCGTCTATATTCCTTATGCCGTCGCGATTCTCGATCTTTGCTATAACCAGGCAGCTTGGCAACTTTTTTTTAATCCTCTTTTTGACCTCAATTATATCTGATCTATTCCGTACAAAAGACTGGGCAATATAATCAACTCCCTGTTCTATGCCGAACTCGATGTCCTTTTTATCTTTTTCGCTTATTTTTGGAAACTTAAGTCTGGCGCCCGGAATATTTATTCCCTTATGTTCTTTTAGCAGGCCTCCCATAAAAACCTCTGCCTTGATCTTGCTTTCCCCTATACCTTTTATTTTCAAAATAATAGTGCCGTCATCAATGTATATAAAATCTGCGCCTTGTAGACTTGAAAGCGGACCTTTGTAATCAAACGGAATCACATTGTCCTGCTCATGAATATCCCTCTTTGTTAACCACACAACCTGTCTCTTTTTTAAGATAACAGGCCTGTGCCCCTTTAATCTTCCTATCCTTATTCTGGGGCCTTCCAGATCCTGTAATACTCTCACGTGACGTCTGTATTTCTTATTGATCTTTCTGACCAGATTAATACGCGAAAGGTGTCCGGCATAAGTTCCGTGCGAAAAATTGAGCCGCACAAAATCCATGCCTGCCAACATCATATTCCTCAAAACAGTTTCGTTGGAGCATGCCGGCCCAAGGGTACAGATTATTTTTGTTCTTACCATAATTTTCCTTTATTTTTATGTTGCGTTATGATAGCAAATTTTATAACTATGGTAACCAAAAAGTTTAAAGTAAAAGAGAAATTTTATTTACGGTTTTCCACGGCTGACAGGTAATGATGGGGCAGGAAATATATCCTGCCCCATCGGTTATCATCGGTTATTGTCTACAGATTTTTGGGATTACTTCTTGTAGACGAGTGCCGCCACGATCCCGCAGATCATCAGGTGGATGATGCCAAAAATGAACCACTGGATGGCAAGGCTGAAAGGAATAGGCGACGTGGCGTACATGCCGAAGCCCATGCCTAAGTACACATAGAGGCCCATCCAGAATCCGAAACGGAGGCCTTCTGCCCATCCTTTGTTCTCCATTCCTTTCGTGAAAATATAGACGAAGACGAAAGCCTTTGCCAGGTCGGCCAGCCACATGATCCACATGACTGAATTCATGTCCGTCCGCCACAGGCTAGCCGTCGCTTCGTATGCTCCCATCAGGATGAGGCTGTGGATGAGGTAGCTGAGGATTTCATACACGACAAAGACGATGATGCTCGTAATGATAAACTTCTTCGGATTCATGACTCCCTCCCTTTCATTTGGTTGAACTTTTTGCTGCGCAGAGATCATTCCTCTTTTTTGAACTTATCTTTCGGGGCTCCGCATTTGGGACATTTCGCTGGCCGACATCGAGCGTTTTCTTTATGCCCGCATTTCCCGCATACCCACACCGGCATGGGATTCACCTCCTTTCAATGGGATCATGATGATCTCGATCTTGAATCGGATAAATATTTACGAATGTTGATGGACTCATTATGATGTAAGCTTCACAATTTAAATGATAGTTTTTCTGATGGATGAAGTCAAGACTTTTTTTCTAAATTGAGGAGTTTCTGCTTGAGAGGAATACCGCCGCCGAAGCCTGTTATCGAACCATCAGAGCCGATGATACGGTGGCACGGGATGATGATGGGAATCGGATTAGCCCCGTTGGCCGCACCCACGGCCCGGCTGGCCCTGGGATTTCCGATGGCTTTTGCAATGTCTCCGTAGCTTCGCGTCTGCCCGTAGGGGACTTTCCGTACAGCTTCCCACACGGATTTCTGAAAGTCGGTTCCGCGCAGGTCGATGGGTAGCGAGAATACCTTTCGTGTTCCGTTGAAATACTCCAGAAGCTGATTG
>JBDRSZ010000315.1:0-3238 GCA_043824415.1 bacterium
AACATGAATTATTACTGGGAAAAGGATGAAGTCTTGGAAAAACTGGATACGAAGATGACGAACGCGTTTTTGGCTGTGAACGAGGTTTCGAAGAAGAAAAAATTATACATGCGGGACGCCGCGTACGTCATTTCGATCGACCGCGTCGCCCAGGCCTGCAAGAACCGCGGATGGGTATGATTTGAAAATAAGTTGCTTTCGTAGTTGTATTTTTGTATCTTTTTTACTCGAATTGAACATGTTCATCAAAATCAGGAGATGAAAATGGATCAGAGTCCGAATGAATACTTGAAACAAAAATTAGGGGATGTCAATTTCAAGAAACTCATGGCCATTGACAACATCAAACTCCACGAATTTGTGGCCCATTACATCAAGCTCTGCAACCCCGCTAAAATTTTTGTGTGTGATGACAGTCCAGGCGATATCCAGCATCTCCGGGACACGGCACTGAAGAACGGCGAGGAGAGAAAATTGGCGGTGCAAGGTCATACGATTCACTATGACAACGCGGGAGATCAGGGCCGTGATAAGAAGAACACGGGGATTCTTGTCAGTCCAGGCGATAAATTCGATGACGCCATCGAGACGAAAGACCGCGAAAGCACTTTGAAGGATTTACAGGAGATATTCACGGACGTCATGAAGGGCAAAGAAGTTTTCGTCTGTTTCTTCTGCCTCGGTCCGACCAGTTCTGAATTCTCCATCCCCTGCGTCCAGATGACGGATTCGAGCTATGTGGCGCACAGCGAGACGATTCTTTACAGACCGGGTTACAAGGAATGGATCAAGCAGGGATCAAAGGCCGAGTTTTTCAAGTTTATCCACTCTCAGGGCGAACTCGATGCACGCAAGACATGTAAAAATCTCGACAAGCGCCGCATCATGATCGATCTGAAGGAGAACATCGTTTACAGCGCCAACACGCAGTACGGCGGCAATACGATCGGTCTGAAGAAGTTGGCCATGCGCCTGGCCATTAAAAAAGGATCTAAGGAAGGATGGCTGACGGAGCACATGCTTCTTATGGGCATTCACGGGCCCAAGAATCGCGTGACGTATTTTACGGGTGCATTCCCCTCCCTCTGCGGAAAGACCTCGACGGCAATGCTCGAGGGGGAGACGATCGTCGGCGATGACATCGCCTATCTCCGAAAGAAGAAAGGAGAGATCCGGTCGGTCAACGTGGAAAAGGGCATGTTCGGCATTATCCAGGGGATAAATTCCAAGGATGATATCAGCCAGTGGAACGCCCTGCATTCACAGGGAGAGATCATTTTATCTAACGTCCTCCTGACGCCTGAACGCGGCGTACACTGGATCGGCAAAGACGGTGAAGTCCCGTCAAAGGGTGAGAATCACACAGGAGAGTGGACGAAGGGTAAGAAGGATGCGAACGGCAAAGAGATCACCTGCTCCCATCCCAACGCCAGGTTCACGATTGCCCTCAAATCGTTCGATAATCTTGATCCGAACTTAGATAATCCGGAGGGTGTCGTTGTAGGAGGCATGGTATACGGCGGTCGGGATTCCGACACGTCGGTGCCTGTGGAAGAGTGTTTCGACTGGGAACACGGCATTATCACGAAGGGGGCTTCGCTGGAATCGGAAACGACTGCGGCAACTTTGGGCAAGGAAGGCGTCAGGGCATTCAATCCGATGTCCAACCTCGATTTCCTTTCCGTTGACATCGGGCAGTATATTCAGATCAACCTCGATTTCGCCAAGGGTATTTCCAAGCCTCCGAAAATTTTCGGTGTGAACTACTTTTTAAAAGGCAAGGATGGCGAGTTCCTCAATGAGAAGACAGACAAACGCGTCTGGTACAAATGGATGGAGAAGCGGATTCATGGAGAGGTTGTCGCCATCGAAGCGCCGACTGGACGATTGCCCAAGTACGATGATTTGAAAAAACTCTTTGCCGAAGTCCTCGATAAAGAATACACGCAGGATGATTACGTCAAACAATTCACGACCCGGATACCAGAAAATTTGGCGAAGATTGAACGCATTACGACCATCTATAAAACGAAAATTTTGAATCCGCCCACGAAACTGTTTGGTGTTTTGGAAGAGCAGCGAAAGAGATTATTGGATTACCAGAAGAAATACGGCGATTACGTCTCTCCAGACCGATTGGGATAGCAGCACAAAGGAAAGAATTGTCATCACCCCATCGTTTGTAAGGTCGGTAACAGAAAAGAGAATGTTGCCGACCTTTTTTCTTGACATTGAGCGATTATTTCAATAGATTTTCCGGTATATTAAATCGAATGTTAGGAGGTGAATGTTGGCCAATATACTCATCGTCGACGATGAAGCACCGATTCGAAGATTGCTTTCCGATGTCATCACGCGCATGGGGCATACGCCGGTCGAGGCTGCCGACGGAAAAGAAGCGTTCGAGAAATTCCAGAGTGAGTCGATCGATTTGTCATTCATGGATATTCACATGCCGGGAATTGATGGGATCGGATGTCTGGAGCGTATGAAAGAAATCGATCCAAAAGCCGTGGTTATCATGATGACGGGGTATCCCTCCGCGGAGACGATCATTGAGACGATAGAGGACGACGCGTACACGTACATTGCCAAACCCCTTGATTTAAATCGGATCATCGATCTTGTGATGCGCGGTCTGAAATTCAGGGAAGCACGGTTGAACGGGGAGGAGGTTTAGGAGGAAGGATTGCACGAGGTCGGTGTTTTTCAGATACGATCATGATGATAAAAATTCATTAAAATATTTTGGATGTTTAAGGTTTAAGAGTGCGATTCTGTTCTTTTCAAAGAATGAGTAATCCGCTTCCTGAATTTCTTGTACGGTAAATCCTTTTAGTTTTTCACTCTTTCCGGTCGATATTATTCCCAATCCCCAGTCCAGGTCCAACGTAAAAATATTCAGATTGTTGTTCTCGATCCGCAAGTGTGCTATGGTTTTCCATACATCACCGTTCCAAGCGTTATTCCATCCCGGTATTTCTCCTTTTTGCGCCAGCTTTTCAACTTCGCTCCGGGATTTTTTTACGGGATATGCGCCTGCATAATTCAGCGGATTGCAGTCGTGAAGGACGATTGCTCCTCCTTCATTCAAATAATTTAAACAATTTTTTACATCCCTTAACGATTGGGAATAGGTGTGCAGACCGTCTATGAATGCGACATCGACACCGTGGGTAAGAATTTTACTCGCATATTTTTGAAAGAAAGTGTCGCTCTCCACTTTGATTGCCTTAAA
>JBDRSZ010000316.1:0-2804 GCA_043824415.1 bacterium
ATCCGTATCTTTTCTCTGGGGTTAATTGCTTGTAAGCCATTTGTGCTCCTGTTAGTTTTTGATTGTTGGGATTAATTACTAACTTAAGCAATTAACCCCTTTCTTCATACTAACAGTTGCACTTATTACTTGAACTCACGTTGTTATTCAAAACGGTATTTGAGTGGATTGATTTTTATGAAAATACATCAATACAATAATTCTGATTTTCCTGCTCCACTGGGGCTCTGCCCCTGCGGTTCCAGTTCATGCTAAGCGAAGTGTTTTTCACTTCACCGCAAAACCTCCCGAAGGTGAAAAATACCTCTGGGAGCGAAAATGATTATAGAAAGCTAAAAAGAAATCGATTTGATGCAATAGAATGGTCAGTAATAAAATTGAAGTACAAGATATTTAAATAGTTATATTGAGAGAATAATTGAACACATTTAATTGATCCGAGGCTCGTATGACCAACATTAAAAAACCAACACCCGACGCAACCCTGGCGCAGCTCCCCGAAAGCCTACGCGCAGCTGCCGACCGTGCCGGCTGGACGACCCTTATGCCCGTACAGGCCCGAACCATCCCCCACATGCTGGCCGCCCGAAACATGATGATCCAGGCCCGCACCGGCAGCGGTAAAACCGGCGCATTTCTGCTGCCCATGCTGGAGCGTCTCGACCCGGCGAAGCCGCACTGCCAGGCGCTCATCCTCGTACCCACGCGCGAACTCGCCAAACAGGTGGACCAGGAAGCAGAAACACTCTGCGGAAAAGCAGGCTTCCGAACCGTCGCCGTGTACGGCGGCGTGGGATATCGCCCGCAGATCGACGCGTTCAATAAAGGCGCCCACATCGTCGTGGGCACGCCCGGACGTGTGCTCGATCATCTACTCAAGGAAACTCTGTCCCTCAAGCATCTGGAGATGCTCATCTTCGACGAAGCCGACCGCATGCTCTCCATGGGATTCTATCCCGATATGAAAAAAGTGCAGAAATATCTGCCTAACCGCCGCCTCCACGGCTGCATGTACTCGGCCACCTTCCCCTCCTCCGTCATCCGCATGGCCGGTGAATTCATCCGGGAGCCGGAATTCATCTCCCTCAGCACAGACCACGTTCACGTCACCGACACGGTGCACGTGTACTACACGGTCCCAGGCATGGACAAGGACCGTAGCCTCATCAGGATCATCGAAATCGAGAATCCGGACTCGGCCATCATCTTCTGCAATACCAAGTCAGAAGTCCATTATGTATCGACCGTCCTTCAAAACTTCAATTACGATGCCGATGAACTGACCTCCGACCTGTCCCAGGCAGAAAGAGAGCGTGTCATGAAACGCGTCCGCGATGGAACCCTGCGATTTCTGGTGGCCACCGACGTCGCCTCCCGCGGTCTCGACATCCCCGCCCTCTCCCATGTGATCCAGTATGAACCGCCCGAAGATCCCGAAGCCTATATCCACAGGGCCGGGCGTACCGGCCGTGCCGGTGCGCAGGGGGTAGCCATGTCCCTGGTCACCCACTTGGAGTCTTCCCAGCTCAAACGCATCGGCAAGCGGTACAGCATCGATTTCGAGGAGTGGACCCTGCCCTCCGACGCTGACGTGGAAGCCGTCGTATCGGAACGCGTAACGGCCCTACTCGAAGCGCGCCTGCGCGAACGGGACAGGCAGCAAACCGAGCGCAGCCAGCGATTCGTGAAGCTCGGCCGCAGTCTGGCAGAGAACGAAGACGAGTCGGCCATCATCGCCATGCTGCTGGACGATTACTATCAGCAGATACTCCATGCGCCCGCGCCCAAACCCGACGATGAGAAACGAACCGGAGATCGCCAAAAACCGGACGGATCGCGCAAACACCGCCGCCCAAGGCACAAACGAAAAAGATGATTTGAGGGCTGATCCATCGCCTCGAGACTTTTCATTCCCTGTGCGATGAAGTGTTCCTCACCTCGCCGTAAAATCTCCCGAAGTTGAAAACACCTTCGGGAGCATGAAAATCAAAGATATTCTACTCAAGGGGCGATCTATCAGTGACACAAACCTCCCAAGGTTTCAAGCATTCGGGAGGTTTTACTCTTAAATCCCGTTTGATCGAGTAAGGAGTGAACTGATGGACAAAAAAAATCCCAATTTGACTGCACTGCTGTTCAACGAATGCATCAACAATCAAGATCTCGATGGACTGTGCAGTCTGATGACGGAGGGTCACACCTTCATTGTCAAAGATGAAAAATCGAGAATCGGAAAAGAAAAGATGAGAAAGGACTGGGGTGATTTCTTCCGTCTATTTCCGGACTACAAAAATCATTTTCCGAGGATTGAGTCGAGAGACGATTTGGTCATCATTGTGGGTTTTTCCATCTGTTCGAATGAATCGCTATTGAACGGCCCGGCTCTCTGGACGGCGAAAATCGAGAATGATCGGATAGCCGAGTGGCGTGTATATAATGATACCGGCGACAATAGAAAATCGTTAAAGATAACCGCTTGATACGTTGTAGAATGAGATTGTGGAGTCTGCTGAATTGGATAATCTGAGAAACAAGTTAAAGGGGAGAGATGCTGCAGCATTTGAAAAGATTCGATTCCTTCACACACCGGAGATCAATCCGGTTTTTGTTTTCAGAGTTGTTGCAGCGATTGAAAAAAGCAATGTACCAGTAGAAATAATTGAAACTTTGAGGAGCATGTGTATGTATATAGAAAGTAAAGAAGATGCAAATTTAAGCAACGCAGTCTGTTAATATACAGAACATTGAAAAATTGGTAATGAAAATAATTAGGTAGCGTACCAAAATTGTGTTGCTGATCGGTC
>JBDRSZ010000317.1:0-3865 GCA_043824415.1 bacterium
GATCAGGATAAGGATATCATCGATGCGGTCAATCCAAGCGAAGGAGGGCCAGGCGGGAGCGATCATTCGGGATTCATCGAACTTGGCATTGAATCCTTAGCTCTGATGACGAGGGGCGGCGGCGGTCATCCTGATTATCACGACACCGGAGATGATCCGGAAAAAATCGAGGATGAGATTTTAAGGAAGACAGGGCAGCTTGTCCTGCAGGGGACGATCAATGTGGGCAATGAATCCGGCACGCTCGTCATTGCCGACCGGCAGCACATTTACGACGGAATGCGATGGACTGTCGCTTCCATCAACCCGGAAGTTAAGATGCAGGGCAGCTGGCGGGTTTTGGACGCGGAGAAGAAGGCCGACTTGGCAGGATTGATCGTCAAGAAAGTAGAAGACATGAAGAAACCGGCAGAATCCACTCCCCAGATGCGATTCCGGATGCGAATGCCCTCCCGCAAATTCACGACGGGGATTGCCGGCGGCGCGGCTCTGGATCATGACATCGATTTTATGAAGATCGCATACGCTACCCTCGATTTCGGTCGATTCGATGCGAACGGCGAAGATGGCAAATGGTTCGACAAAGGATTGACGGATTGCGGGCGGAATGCGCTGAAAACGATGGAGGAGAACGGCATCGTCCTGAATCTGATCAACCCGACGAAAGAGACATTCAAGAGTATCCTCGAAGCCGCGGAGAAACCGTTCGTTGTATGCGGAGTGACAGATTTTGAATCGGATCAACTTACAACGATGAATGAAAAAAATGTCCTCGTTGCGATTGATTTCGATCCTGCGGATGTGGATGGCTGTACGGCGAAGTTGGAAGCGTTGAAGGACAAACTCGGAGATAGGGATAATTTGATCCTCAACGTGACGTCGAGTAAGGATTTTGCGAAAGCGAAAAAAGCGCTGTACCAAAATCTCATCAAGAAGGGCTGGACGAAGAAAGAGATTTACGCTATTGGTGGATCCGGGATCAGCAGGGCCAGTATGGGGAATTTGGATCATTTGTCCCCGAGGGAATAAGTTCAGAAGACTGTTCGTGTGACGCATCATGGTAGAAGATGTCATCCCGATGACTGTTTGGGATGACATCTTCTGATTATTTTACACTCCTTTTTTTCTGCTATTCGAAGATTGTCAAACGTGAAAATGAGGTTCATTCGGATCACATCAATTGCGGAGGTGTCTATGGTTAGGCGATGTGCTTGTGTCCTAGTAGGATTTTTTCTTTGTCTGCTGATTGCGTTGTCAGGATACACCCAACCTTTGGATGATTCCGGGATCGGAAGTATCCAGATGGGACAGTCTCGAGGACGCTCCGGGCCGGGTGTCATCTCGCAGACCAAATGGAGCGATGACGGGAAGTTCCTCGAGTACGTCTGCGAGGGGAAACAGTATCGGTTCGATTTGAGCAAGAAGGAGCTTCTCGTCGTGGGCGATGCGGAAGCGCCCGAAGAGCGACCGCGGATGATGCGTGAGCGGGTCGTGAAGATGGGATCCCGGGAAATTCCGTTTCCAGCCAGGGGTCATCAATTTATGACGGAGATGTCGCCGGACGGGAAGTGGTTCTCCGTGTGCAAGGATTGGAATGTCGTTTTGGAAAACGATGAGACGGGAGAGACCGTCCAGGTGACAACGGACGGTCACAGGAAATTCCGGTACGGCACGGCGAACTGGACTTACGGCGAGGAGATCGGAGTCCGACACGGCATGTGGTGGACGCTGAATTCAAAGAAACTGATCTACTACGTGTTCGATGAGCGTCCGGTTCAGGATTTCTATCTGATCGGTGATCTGACGGAGGTTAATACTGCGCTGCTGACGGAGGGTTACATCAAGGCGGGCGCGCCCAACCCTGTTGTCTGGCTGGAGATTTACGATCTGGAGATGAAGAAGAGAACGCCCATCGATTTGGGTCAGAAGGAACAGGATCAGTACATTTTCGACATGCGTTTTGCGCTCGACGGCAAGGAGTTTCTTTTCAACCGAATCGACAGGCATCATCATCATCTGGAAGTCATGGCGCTGGATTATCAGACGGGGAAGCTCCGAGTCGTCGTGGAGGAAACCCAGGAGACGTGGCAGGACAACTCGCCCCCGATGCGGTTTCTTGAGGACGGCAAGCGGTTCATCTGGCCGACGGAGAAGACGATGTGGCAGCAATACGAACTTCGGAATTTGGACGGCAAGCTCGTTTGCACGCTGACGAAGGGTGTTTATCCGGCCACCAGCATTGTCGAAGTCGATGAGAAGAACGGCTGGCTGTATTACAGAGCTTACAGCGACGGACATCCTCTGTGCGAACAACTCCACAAGGTACGTCTGAACGGTAAGGGGCAGAAACGGCTGACGCCGCTTGAGATGAATTACACGCGGGTTGATGTTTCCCCGGACGGAAAATGGTTCACGGCCCAGTATGAGAACGTTAAGACACCACCGTCAACGGCCCTTTTCACGACAGACGGAAAACTCGTGAAGGTTTTAACCGAAGGACCCAAGCCTGAAAAGAACCTGTCGGAGTTGTTCACGTTCAAAGCCAACGACGGGAAATCGGACATCTACGGCGTTTTACACAAGCCGGAGGATTTCGATCCGAACAAGAAATATCCGTTGATCGTCAGTGTCTACGGAGGGCCGGCTTCGCGCGCCGTGTCGAACCGATATACGAATGGACATCCGTACACAAAGGAAGGTTATCTTGTCGCCCAGATCGACAACCGAGGAACGTCCGGAAGGGGGAAGGCGTTCATGGCGACCGTGTACAAACGGCTGGGCGACATCGACATTCAGGACCAGGCAGACGGCGTCAGGCACCTTCGGCAGAGGCCGTATGTGGACGGCAGGCGCGTAGGTATCGTCGGGCACTCGTACGGCGGATTCATGGCGGCGATGGGCATCGTCAAGCATCCGGATGTGTTCGCGGCTGCGGTGGACCGGGCCGGTCCGACAGATTGGAGGAACTACGACAGCATCTACACGGAGCGTTACATGAGCCTTCCGCAGGACAATCCCGAAGGGTACGATAACGGCTCTGCGATGAAATTCGTAGAGCAAATGACAGGGAAGCTGCTCATTATGCACGGAATGGTGGATGACAACGTCCATCCGACGAACGCCTGGCAGTTTATCGATGCTTTGGACAAAGCTAAAAAGACTTACGAAAGCCGCTTCTTCCCGAAGGGTACGCACGGCTTTGATGGTACGGATACGCAGTGGGAGTTTTTCCGCCGTCACCTCATCGAGCCTTATGAGAAGGAACAATAATGTCTGTCTTCGGTGTCCAGTACGGCGTGCGTACTGGACACCGGTACTGATCGAATGTTCAATGGAGAGATTCGACTAACCGAGGATTGATGGAAAGGTATTGAAAAAAGGGGGAGGAAGGAGATTCCATGTCCGATCAAAGATATTCGCATTCGATTTCACCCAGGGCTTTTTCCGAGCTGCTTCTGTATCAAGCCAATCAGTTTGAGCTGTTTAAGAACTTCGTCATCGAGATACTGGATTCGAGGAAAGTCATCGAACGGGGTGAGTTTCAAGAGCTCTTCGATGAATATAAAAAGATGAACAAGAGCAAATTTCTGCATAATCTTATCGTCATGCATCCGACGCTTGACGACCTGAAGATCGATGTTCCGATTTTGCACCGTACTTGATTTAACGTGTTCATTCCCCACTGATTGTTATTTTGAATTTTAAATCTTTATTCTTGAACTCACGATATAATATCACCTGAATTCAAGTTCCAAGTGCAACTTTGATATTCAGAAATTCTTCTAACGGTGTTTTAAATTCCAATGATTTTCTTGGTCTCATGTTTAATCGATTTTGAATTTTTAGCACATCATCATTTGTGATA
>JBDRSZ010000318.1:0-2592 GCA_043824415.1 bacterium
GATACAATCTTGTTCCCGCTCCACCGGCTAAAATGATTCCTTTCATGATGATTGATTGCGCTTAGATATTGCTGTATTGCTTCTCATAATACTGACGATATTCCCCGGATTTGATGCTTCTCCACCAAGGATCCTTTTTTAAGTACCAATGTACAGTATGTTGTAATCCTTCTTCAAAACCATATTGTGGTTGCCAGCTAAGTTCTTTTTGTATCTTTGATGAATCGATGGCATAACGACGATCATGTCCCGGGCGGTCTTTTACAAATTTTATGAGTGATTCAGGTTTATTCATTATGGAGAGGAGCTGTTTTACCAACGACAAGTTTGTCCATTCATTCGAACCACCAATATTATAGACTTCTCCTTTTCTCCCTTTTTCAAGAACGCTCAGTATGGCGTTACAGTGATCTTCAACATGGATCCAATCTCGGACATTCATGCCGTCACCATAAACGGGAAGTGGTTTATCTTCTAGGGCATTTGTGATCATCAAAGGAATCAATTTTTCAGGAAACTGGAAAGGGCCGTAATTATTGGAGCACCTAGTTATGACGATATCCATTCCATATGTGTGAATATATGAACGTGCCAGCAAATCAGCAGAAGCTTTGGAGGCAGAATAGGGGCTGTTGGGTGCTAAGGACGTTGATTCTGTAAAATAGCCTGATTCGGGGAGAGATCCATAGACTTCATCAGTGGAAATCTGGACAAATCTATTAACTTCATATTTCAAGGATAGATCCAGGAGGACCTGGGTACCAAGAATATTTGTTTTTAAAAATATTGAAGGATTATCGATCGACCGATCGACATGTGACTCTGCGGCAAAATTTATTACAGCATCGAACTTTTCCTTTTTGAAAAGTTCATTCATTCTATCAACGTCTGTGATATCAGCTTTAACAAATTGGTGTTGGGGATCGTTTTCAATATCTGATAAATTCGAAAGATTACCGCAATATGTTAAAGCATCTACGTTGACCATCTTATAATCAGGGCGTTCTTTACTGATGAGATGGATAAAGTTCGAGCCGATAAAGCCGGCACCACCTGTTATGAGGATTTTCATTTAAAAAGAACTGATTGTTTTATAAGAAAATATAATGATCTATAGCTATAGATCATTGAATTTTTTGATTCTATTGGTTAGACAGAAGTATATTCTCAAAAAACTCCCACCCATGCGCCGGGCGGGCGATGCCGACATCTTGTTGGTGGAACTGTCGAGGAAAGAGTAGAGGTAACATTGGTTGTCATCGGGACAGCCGTCGCCTTTGTGCGCGGCGACATCAAGGTAAGGGTGAAGATCATGCCATCTTCAGGGGAAAAGAGATTTTTGTCCAGACAGTATTTCATTATCAAATCGGAGGCAGGCATCTTTTTCTTAGACATCTTTTTTGGGGGATTTTTCCGGATTAAGGCCTCTGCTGATTTCGACGACACGGTCCTTTTCCAGTTTGTAGGTCTTGCCGGATTTGTCGCAGACGGCAATGCCGTTTTTATCGAAAGCGAGTTTTCGGCCGGCTTCGCTCATCCAGCCAACGATTTTGGCGGGATTGCCGACGACGAGGGCGAAGTCCGGAACGTCCTTGGTGACGACGGCCCCGGCTCCGACAAAGGCAAAGCGTCCGATGGTGTGGCCGCAGACGATGGTGGAGTTGGCTCCGAGGGAAGCGCCTTCGCGGACGAGAGTTTTTATGTAGTAGGCGCCGCCGCCCTGAGGGTACTTGGAGCGAGGATCGGTGATGTTGGTAAAGACCATGGACGGGCCGCAGAAAACATAATCCTCAAGCGTGACACCTTCGTAGACCGAGACGTTGTTCTGGATCTTGACGAAGCTGCCGATGGTGACATTGTTGCCGATGTTGACGTTTTGCCCGAGGACGCACTTTTTGCCGATCGTGGTGCCGCTCTGGACGTGGCTGAAGTGCCAGATTTTGGTGCCATCGCCGATCTGCACATTGTCATCAACAACAGCTTTTTCATTTACGAAATATTTCTTTTGGCTTTCAGAAGAATTTAAAGAAATAACTCTACCGTTGTTTTGCAGTGATTTCTGGCAAGCTTCCAATATTTGAAGGACCCTGAGGCCGCTTTTACCATCGGTCAGTGGGCTTTGTCTTGTTTTCATGCAGGAGAGGAAATCACTGCATTCTTCCCTCAAAGGTTCGGCCACATCAAAGTGAACAGGTTTTGCGTCATGCTTTTCGGGAACAGGAAGTCTCTCTATCCATTTAATGATGTGGTCGTAAACAACCAGCTTGTTTTCGGGAAGGGTGTCATTGAATACAGCCATCTTTTTATTACCGATCACAACAAGTTTCTGCTCCTTGAAGGGATGCAGCCAGCTGACAAAGATGTGGGCTTTGACACCGCTGGGGAAAGACAGGTTCGTGACCGTTACGTCGGCAACATCCGAACTGAGATAGTCCCCACCGCTGGTTGTGAGGGATTCCGGCATTTCTCCCAAGAGAGACAGGATGATCGAGATGTCATGGGGGGCAAAGCTCCAGAGGATATTCTCCTCGATGCGGAATTTGCCAAGATTGAGGCGGTTGGAGTAGATGTACTGGATTTTTCCTAATTCGC
>JBDRSZ010000319.1:0-15878 GCA_043824415.1 bacterium
GGATGCTGTCATGGCCATTGAAGAGATTTCTTTTCAGACTCCGTGGAGCCGGCAGAGTTTCGAGACGGAGCTTCGGAAGGAAATCAGTATCTGTAAAGTAGCCGTCATCGGTCGGGACGTCGTGGGCTACTTAATCGAATGGATTGTGTTGGATGAGGTACATATCGCGAATATCGCTGTCCATCCTGCTTGGAGGCGACGGGGCATCGGGATGAAACTGATGGAGGCGGGCATGGCGCGCTGTGATGGTTTTTCTTGGATTGGGTTGGAAGTGAGACGTTCGAACGATGCCGCAAAATCACTGTACAGGAGACTCGGATTTCACGAAGTCGGCGTTCGTAAACGTTACTATACTCGGGAGGGAGAGGACGCCATCCTGATGGCGAAATCGATACGAGAAGAAATGTTGTAAAGAGGTTGCGATGGCATGGTTCAAACGTGTTAAACCTGGGTTGACCTCCCAGAAGAAGAAGGAAATGCCAAACGGCATGTGGGTGAGATGCGAGGAGTGCGGTGAGATCATTTACAAGAAGCAGCTCTCGCAGAACTGCTACGTATGCACGAAATGCAATTTTCATTTTCGAATTCGGAGCGATGACTACATTCGACTGTGCCTGGATGAGGGCAGTTTTGAGGAAGTGGATAGAACGATGCACTCCGTCGATTTTCTCCATTTTAAGGATACGAAGCGATACACGGATCGATTGAAAGAGGCGATGCATAAGACGGGACTGCACGAAGCGGTGCGGACCGGATATGGAAGAATGGGCGGAATTCCTGTTGTTTTTGGCGTGATGGATTTTGCTTTCATCGGCGGTAGCATGGGCTCAGTGGTCGGCGAGAAAGTCTCCCGCGCTGTGGATCGCGCGCTGGAGAAACATGTTCCCTTGATCATCGTCTCGGCTTCGGGGGGCGCGAGAATGCAGGAATCGATTATATCATTGATGCAGATGGCCAAGACTTCTTCCCGTCTTGCACGGTTTTCCGATGTGGGCGGACTGTACATTTCCGTACTGACGAATCCGACAACGGCCGGCGTGATGGCGAGCTATGCGATGTTAGGCGATCTCAACATTGCCGAGCCCGGAGCGCTGATCGGCTTCGCGGGGGCTCGGGTCATCAAACAGACGATCGGAGAGGACCTGCCCGAGGGATTCCAGAGAGCGCAATTCCAGCAGGAGCACGGGTTTGTGGATATAGTCGTGAGTCGACAGGATATGAAGGAAACATTGATTAAGATCCTTACTTTTTTCGTTGATAAAAAGGCCGAACCGGATGAAGAAAAAGCCACTCCTCCTTCTCACGAACGATGACGGCATCTGGGCTCCCGGCCTTCACGCGCTCGTTCAAGAACTTCAGAAGGTCGGAGAGGTCGTTGTCGTAGCGCCCTCGACAGAGAGGAGTGCCGTCGGACATGCCATCACACTGTCCGACCCGCTCCGCGTGTGGCGCTATGAACGCGACGGATCCTTCTACGGGTATGCTGTGAACGGAACGCCCGCCGATTGTGTGAAGATCGCCTACTGGGCTATCATGGACAGGAAGCCGGATGCGGTCGTATCCGGAATCAATTTGGGATCGAACACGGGCATCAACACGCTGTATTCGGGGACGGTCTCTGCGGCCACGGAGGGAGCGTTTTTAGGCGTTCCTTCTTTTGCTATTTCTCTGACGACGTACCAGGATCCCGATTTTACTTATACCGCGAAGTTTGCAAAAAAGCTCGCATCGGTTCTTTTGGAAAAGGGATTGCCGAGAGGAATATGTTTGAATGTGAACGTGCCAGCCTATCCGGAGGAAGAAATTCAGGGGGTTTCGATCACCCGGCAGGGGCAGGCCGTTTTCGAGGAGAAATTCGATAAACGGGTCGATCCGCACGGAAGGGTGTATTACTGGCTGACGGGACAGAAAGTCGATAAAGAAACGGATGCGGACGTAGACGACGGCGCGATCCAGGCGAAGATGGTTTCCGTGACACCGATTCATTACGACCTCACGCGGTATGATTTTTTGGAAGCGTTGAAGGAATGGGAGTTGAAAGTATGATTCGGGGACAAATATTTAGGATTGAATGTTATGGAATGATTACAAAGTAGTGAGGTTCTCTTATGGATATCTGGCAAATAGATAAGCTCCTATTATTTTTGATTTTTTTCATACCTGGTTTTTTATCGGTCAAGATTTATGATCTTCTCGTTCCTGGTGAACGCAGAGATTTTTCAAAATCCTTAGTAGAAGTCATTGGATATAGCTGTATTAATTTTGCAGCCTTATCTTGGTTAATAATATTAATACATTCCAATAATTTTTACACCAATTATAGAGTATGTTATATTATTATTGTTGTTCTTATCCTATTCATATTTCCTATTCTGTGGCCCCCTATTTTCTTAAAGATACTATCTTTAAAATTCATTGCAAAATACGTTATTAATCCAATACCTAAACCTTGGGATTATATATTTAGTAAGCGTGAGGCTTTTTGGGTAATAGTAAATTTACAAAATGGTGAAAGGATTGGGGGAATTTATGATAAGAATTCTTATACATCATCATATCCAGTAGAAGAACAGATATATTTGGAAGAAGTATGGACATTGGATGAGAATGGAAAATTTATTGAACCGATAAAAAGATCAAATGGTATATTAATTATGGACGGACAAATTAGTTCAATAGAATTCTTTAGATAGGAGATTGAAAATGTCTGAAGAAAAAGAAAAAGTATATCCATTAAATGGCGGGTATCAGCCTAATGGTCGGAAAGGTTATCAACCAGATCATGGGAGTATTAACCGATCTGATCCTCCAGACGGCGGTTCAGGAGTAAATTCAAATTCATCAAGTAACAATAACGAGAGATCCAACGGGGAAGATTAAAATAAGAATTGACAATTTGATCGTCCTGGGAATCCTTTCACAGGACGTTAGAGAAGTTGATATTTCATCCCATCATACACTGTGATATGAATCCCAGTGCTATCGAGAGAGTAGAATTGCATGGTAACAAATGATCACTTCTGAAGAAGAAAAAATTCTCATCCTCGACTTCGGGTCGCAGTACACGCAGCTCATCGCGCGGCGTGTGCGGGAGCAGAGGGTTTATTGCGAGATCGTTCCTTTCAATATATCGAAGGAAGAAATCGAATCTCAGAATGCCAGAGGGATTATTCTATCCGGCGGCCCTTCGAGCGTGTACGCCGACGGCGCTCCTCTGCCCGATGAGGGGATTTTCCATCTCGGGATTCCAGTTCTGGGCATCTGCTACGGTCTTCAAGTCATCGGGTATTTCTTAGGAGGTGAAGTCGACCGAGCGGCGAGGCGTGAGTACGGCCATGCGCAATTTTTCGTCGATGATGGTGCGGATATTTTTCGAGGCTTGGATTCTCCGATGGATGTCTGGATGAGTCACGGGGATCATCTCATCGAACTTCCTCCCGGGTATTCGATACTGGGGCATACGGAGAATGCGGCCATCGCTGCGGTCGTAGACGAGCAGCGGAAGATTTTCGGTATTCAGTTCCATCCGGAAGTGGCGCACACGCCGCGGGGAATAGAAATCCTGAAGAATTTTCTCTACAGGATTTGCGGCTGCGAGGGGCACTGGACTCCGGAGCATTTTGTGGAATCATCGGTAGAGAAGATAAGGGCAAAAGTCGGGCATGGGAAAGTGATCTGCGGACTTTCCGGAGGCGTAGATTCCGCCGTGACGGCGGCCCTCATTCACCGCGCAGTAGGGGATCAGTTGATCCCTGTGTTCGTGAATAACGGACTTCTCCGAAAGGGGGAGACAGAAGAGGTTCGCCGGACGTTTAAAGACATGAACCTCCGTTTTGTGGATGCCTCTTCCGCATTCCTCCGGGATTTGCGTGGCGTGACGGACCCCGAGGTGAAACGCAAGGCCATCGGTAAGCGTTTCATACAGGTCTTCGAGAAGGAGGCGTCCAAATCCGGGAAGATCGAATTTCTAGCTCAGGGTACTCTCTACCCGGATGTGATCGAGAGCACTTCCACGTGGGGGCCTTCGGACACAATCAAGTCGCATCACAACGTGGGGGGGCTTCCCGAAAAAATGCGGTTGAAACTCGTGGAGCCTTTGCGGGAATTGTTCAAGGATGAAGTGCGGTCCATGGGTCGCGTTTTGGGACTCTCTGATGACGTCTTGGAGCGGCATCCTTTTCCTGGGCCTGGTCTGGCCGTTCGCATCGTGGGAGAAGTGACGGAGGATCGCCTGAATGTGCTGCGGGAGACGGATTCGATTTTCATGGAAGAACTGAGAGCGTCCGGCTGGCACAGAAAGGTGTGGCAAGCTCTCACCGTTCTCCTGCCTGTGCAAAGCGTAGGGGTGATGGGCGATGAGAGGACATACGAAAATGTGGTCGCCCTGCGGGCCGTGACGAGTTTAGACGGGATGACGGCGGATTGGGCGAGGCTTCCCCATGATTTGCTCAACCGCGTGTCGAATCGCATCATCAACGAAGTGAAAGGCGTCAACCGCGTTGTGTACGACGTCAGCTCGAAGCCTCCGAGCACGATCGAGTGGGAGTGAGGATTTCAGTCGGCAGTCAGCAGTGGGCAGTCGACAGTAGGTGGCAGGCTAAAGGTTATGGGCAATCGGCAATAGGTTGTTAGGAGAAATATTATGTGCGGCATTGTCGGATATGTAGGACATCGACCGGCGCTTCCTTTGCTCGTGAACGGCCTGAAGCGGCTGGAGTACAGGGGATACGATTCGGCTGGCGTGGCGGTTATCGAGGATGGAAAGATTTGGTTCCGAAAAACACAGGGAAAGATCAAAGAATTAGAAAGACGCCTTGGAGATTGCCAGCTGGCGAGCACGATCGGAATCGGCCATACGCGCTGGGCAACGCACGGTGCCCCGTCTGAGAAGAACGCACACCCACAATTCGATTGCGAGCACAGAATCGCCCTCGTCCACAACGGCATCATCGAGAATTACGCTCGACTAAAATCACAGCTGGAATCCGATGGATATCGATTTGTCTCGGATACGGACACAGAGGTGCTGGCGCATCTCATCGATATGTTCTACGAGGATGATTTGGCTTTTGCGATCCGCGAAGCTCTCCTGCTCGTAGAGGGAACGTTTGGAGTTTTGTTCCTCTCTTCGCTGGAACCGGATCGGCTGTATGCGGCGAAGAGGGGAAGTCCTCTCGTCATCGGTGTGGGAGACGGCGAGACTTTCGTGGCTTCGGACGGATCGGCTCTGGTGGAACACACGCGGAATGTGATTTATCTCGAAGACGATGAGATGGCCGTCGTGGATTGCCAGGGCGCTCAAGTCCGAACACTCAAGGACGAGAAAGTTGTGAAGGCGATAGAAAAGCTCTCGTTCGATTTAACGCACATCCAGAAAGACGGCCACCCTCATTTCATGCTGAAGGAAATTTTTGAGCAACCTCAAACGACGCAGGATTCCATGCGAGGCAGACTTCTGTCGGAGGAGGGGACAGCGAAGCTTGGCGGGCTTGAAGGCTACTGGGATCGAATCCAAAACAGTTCACGGTTGATTATCACTGCCTGCGGAACTTCCTGGCATGCCGCCCTCATCGGTGAGTACCTCATCGAAAAGTTTGCCAAGATCCCCGTCGAGGTCGAGTACGCGTCCGAATTCCGGTATCGGGATCCGGTGATTTCAAAAAAGGATACGGTCTTGGCGATCAGCCAGTCGGGCGAGACGGCGGACACGCTGGCTGCCGTGCAGGAAGCGAAAAGAAAGGGAGCACTCGCCCTGGGTCTGGTCAATGTAGTCGGAAGCACGATCGCCCGAGAGACGGATGCGGGCGTCTATCTTCACGCAGGCCCGGAAATCGGAGTGGCGTCCACGAAGGCGTTCACTTCACAGGTGATGGCGCTGGCGCTTATCGCTCTGGCGCTTGGGAGAATGGGACCTATGTCGGCGGAAGAGGGTAAGTATAGAGTACAGAAGCTCCTTGAACTTCCCGATAAAATACGCACTATTCTTGATCAGAAAGAACACATTCAAAAGATCGCTGAATATATGGCTCAACACAACAACGCTCTTTATTTGGGAAGGGGATTCAATTATCCTGTTGCTTTGGAGGGCGCCCTGAAGATGAAGGAGATTTCGTATATTCATGCGGAGGGGTATCCGGCGGCTGAGATGAAGCACGGGCCCATCGCTTTGATCGATGAGAATATGCCGATTGTTCTCATCGCGGTGAAGGATCCTGTTTATGATAAAGTCGTGAGCAACGTCGAACAAGTGAAAGCGCGTGGAGGATGGATTGTGGCCGTGGTCAACGAGGATGATGTAGCAGTTCGCGAAAAAGCCGATGAAGTCATTGAGGTTCCTCAGACGATGCACAGTTTTGCACCCGTCCTTACGGTCGTACCGCTCCAGCTTCTGGCGTACTATACGGCTGTGCTGAAGGGATGCGATGTAGACCAACCGAGAAATTTGGCGAAAAGCGTGACAGTGGAATAGAAGGAGGTTAAGCAGGATGCAACATCGTTTGATATTCACGTGCAGGATTCTCTTTATGACATTGGCACTGCCGTCAATGCTTTCAGCACAGAATGACATCGCAGTGGATAGTCTTTTTTATCGATCTGTCGCCATGTATCGTGACGGGCGTTACGTTGAGGCGCTGAAGACGATGGAATTGATGGACAGGGAGTATCCTGGACATCATCGAATGACGGCATCGATGTTGATGCGGGCAAAATCACGGTACAAGGTCGGCGAGTATTCTCAGGCGCTTGCATTGTTTGAGAAGCTGATAAAAGATTTCCCGGAAAGTCAATACGCTGATGATGGACTCTACGGAATGGCTTCAGCCTACTACTGTTTGAATGAGTATGGGAAAGCCGTGCAACGATTCCTCGATGTGGTCGAACGAGGGGATGATCGACGACTGATGCGAAAGGCAGCTTTGCTTTCGTCGGAGATCATGGATTCTCTGATGGACGAAAAAAAACTCAAGGGGCTTCTTAAAGATGTCTCAGGGGAGAAGGGAAAAGCGGCTGTGACACTCAGGTTGGCCGAGAAAGAAATTGAGAACGGGCGCTCCGATGCCGCGAAGGGAGCCCTGAACGATTTTCTGAAAGAGTATCCGAAAAGTCCTTATGCGAGTCAGATCGAGCACGCATTGCAGCGAGCGGAACAAGGGAGGGTGAGTGTTCTGAAGGTGGGCGTCGTAGTCCCACTATCCGGACCTCTTGCCGAGCAGGGTCAAGCCTTGCTGAGCGGAATCCAGTACGCGATAGATGTATACAATGAAAACGCTGGAGTGAAGGTGGAACTCGTCGTCCGGAATACAGAAGGCAGCATCGTACGGGCAATCCGTGCAGCTCAGGAAATCTGCGAAGACGAAGAGGTAGTGGCCATCATCGGAGAGCTGCAGAGTGAAGTCACTGCCGCGATGGGCGCTGTCGCGCAGGAGAAAGGTGTCGTCCTGTTGGCGCCTACGACGACGCTGGATGACATCACTTCCATCGGTTCTTTTGTTTTTCAAGTCAACAGCAGCTTGAAAGTGCGAGGCGAAGCGCTGGCAGAATATGCTGTAACGGGCTTGGGACTCAAACGGTTCGCTGTTCTGTATCCTGCTGATGCTTATGGACAATCGATGAGGGATTCATTCGTGAATGCGGTAAATCGAATGGGGGGGGAGATCCTCGTTGAAAAATGGTACTTCGAAGGAACGCAGGATCTAAGTCCTCAGTTCAAAGCGATTCGGGAGGCTGGCATCAAACAGATGATGGCGGACTCGGCGTTGGTCATCGTTCCGGTACGGGAGTATAACACACGGTATGCGGACAATCCCGAGCAAGGCGGAATCCTGTACGTGAAAAAAAGCTTTTCGGGTCTTGTGGATTCGACAGGAATTGCCGTGACATCGATCGACGGACTCTTTCTTCCCGTGCGTAGTGAAGACTTGCCTTACGTCGTGACGCAACCCGCATTTTTTAATCTCAAGACAAAACTTTTTGGGGGCAATGACTGGAATGCCATCGATGTTTTAAAGGAACAACAAAAGTATATCGCCGATGAATATATCGATGGCGTTATTTTCTTGAGTGATTATTATATCGATCCATCCAATTTCCAATATTATCGTTTTCGGGACGAGTACAGGCAGAAAATGGGCAGTACGCCCGAAAAGATAGAAACATTCGGGTACGATACCGCCATGCTCCTTTTGAATGTCGTCGATGGGATGGGATTATCTCGGCAACAGGTTCGTGACCGATTGGCGGAGACGACTCATTTTCAGGGAATACATGGAACGGTATCGTTCGACGAAAACCGGGTCAACCGGTCTCTCTATCTTTTGCAGTACAGGGGCGGGAACGTTATTCGAATGAAATAATGGGTATGTTCTTTGAGAGAAAGGGTCTTCTGTTCATCGGTCGGTTCCGACAACTCTTCGGAAACCGTGAGGTATGTCACGGATTGAGCACGCGCAGAGGGGGCGTGAGCGACGGCCCGTACGATTCTCTGAATTTGGGTTCAGCGAGCGGAGACTCAAAATCCAATGTGGAAGAGAATCGACGACGGTTTTTCGAAGCGATGGGGATTTCTGCGGAACATGTTGCCATTCCCGGGCAGGTGCACGGAGATCGCATCCAGAGAGTGAGGGATCCGGGGCATTATCCTGAAACGGATGGACTTCTGACCGACGAGGAGAATTTCGCATTGGTCGTTCAGGTGGCTGATTGCCTTCCGATCTATATGTACGATGCGACTCGGCGCGCCATGGGGATGATCCATGCAGGATGGAGGGGGACGTTGCTTTCCATTTCCTCGAAAGCAGTCTCAGCAATGAAAAAGCACTTCGGTACAAATCCTCGGGAGTTACAGGTTTTTCTGGGACCTTCCATCGGGCCCTGTTGTTATGAAGTGGGGGATGAAGTGTCCAGCAGTTTTTCCGAGAAGTACGTTTTGAATGGGAAGTTAAATCTATGGCAGTGCAATGCAGATCAGCTTGAAACGGCTGGAGTGAAGCGTGAGCGGATTGCAATGAGCCGGCTCTGTACGGTCTGCCATTCCGATTGGTTTTTTTCTCACCGGGCGAGCGGAGGGAAGACGGGAAGAATGATGGCAGTTGTAATGCTCAATCAAAAATAGTGTCATTTTCTTGAGAAAGAAAAAGGAATTGCTGAAACACCGAAAATCACCGAATGTCACAAAATCATATAGATGGACTTATTTTCAGTAGCGGATCATCTTCGGTGCGTTTCGGTATTTTGTTTTTATGATGGAGCAAAAAAATAGGGCAGGATATATCCTGCCCTATCAATTTTTCTTGTAGTATAGATATTTTATAACGTTACAAGATACCCGCCGATGATGGCGATGTCGGGAGCGCCGTCGGATAATCCGAGAACCAGAGCCCCTCTTACACAACCCTTGCCCATCTGATAGTTGATACCGCAGCTCAAGGCCGTGTATTCGACTTCGGACTGCGTTCTGAATTCCCCGACGATACTCATCTTATCTTTCAATGGATAGATGACTCCGGCTCCGATGGCGAAGGAGGATTCGCGCGAGGTTTTTTCCTCGACTTGGAGGGTCTGCTGGTTGAACTCGAATGTTGTCATCTCAAGCAAGATCAAGCCCAGATTTGCCGTGAGCTCCATACCGCTCTCGAGTTTGTGACGCAACGCTCCGAATCCTCCGAAGTGCATGTTGCCTTGCATGATGTCCTCAGAGCCGATGGGGAGCGTGATCATCGCTCCGGCTGAGATCTTGGTCGGGCTGGCGCTGTTGACGAGGTTATACCTCCCGACTGCGGTAATGTCGGTGATGCCGGACTGACCATCTGCTCCATCAAAAGACCAGCTTTGGTAGCCGAGTCTCGCTCCGATTTCGATCTTCTCATTCAGACCGTACCCGCCCTGGGCGCCGATGAAGATTGAGCTTGCTCCATCATAACTGTCGTAATTCAGTCCCCCTTCGACGTAAGGCGTTGCCGCAATGGGAGCATCGTAGAGGAACGACTGGAATAGATGGACGTTGGTCGTGCCGTTTTGTGCAAACCCTGTTTGAACTGCAAACATGGACAGCGTCAGGAGTGAGATCATCAGTACTTTTTTCATGGGAAACCTCCGTTTTATTATGAAGTGGGTGATTCTAAATTTCTGTCAATTTATCCAATACCGATCAAAGTGTCAAGTCTTTTTTCGCTGTTATTGGGATTGTTTTACAGTAGTCTGTCTATTTTACCGTCTTTCTTTTGTCGGAATATCATCAGACAGGAACTTTTTTCTACGGTCACTTTATGCTCTCCAATCCTCAAGTTTCCTTCGACGACTCCTTTGTATGTCTTCGGGCACAAGAGGATGATCGTTTCTTCTCCCATTGGAATGAGGGTTGTTAGACTGTTTCCCGGCGCTTCGAAGATTGGTTTTATACCTTTTTCTCTCAAGGCAGAAATATCTTTTGCGGCGGGATTGAAAACCAACGGCAGTATGTAAGGAATCCGTTTTCCAATGGTTGTGAATTGCGGATCGCATCCTCCCAAGAGGATGGGGAAATCCCGCTTGGCCATGGCAGAAATGATTTCGAGTACTTTCGGATCTAATATTTCAGGATAGGGGTAGATTACGGCTCTGTATGTGCGGTGCCGGATCTGTAATTCATCGGTTGTGAAGCGGCATTCTCTCAGGAGGGATGGAGATATCACATCGCATTGGATGCCTTCGAGCGTCAGCCTGGCGATGAGTTGATTCACTTCACGGATAATGGGATCTGCATCATGAGATCCGATGGTCATGATCGTGTCTGTGGGGAAAACGAGCGCCACATCGGCTGTGGGAAAACGAAATCCTGTGAGGGATCGGATGAGGTCGATCTTGCGGTTGAGTGCGCTGATGTGCGTCCAGTCCGGAGTTTGCTTCGCGTCTTGTTCAACGGCGTTTCCTTCTGGCCAGGGCTGGGCCAGCCATTGGATGGAGAAGAGCATCATCAGATCGATGAGGGAATCCAAAACTTCCTGGTCGTTATTCTCGTTGCCGAGACTGACGAAAGCTTTTTGAGATTTTGAGAAGGTTCCCAAGCTTTTTGATATGACGAGTGTCGAGATGATTGATTCGAAGTCCTGTGCGGGATTATGGTGGTGTCTCATGTCAATGATGACCGAACTCGCGGATTCCAGGCTTCGCCACGGGTCGATGGAACCTTGAACGAGGCAGTCGGCAGGTGCGTTTTCGGCATTACAGAATATTTGAAATCCGAAGTCCGCACCGGGGAAATAGCTATGGAGCATCAGATGAAAATCTTTCTGGGCTGTGAACAACGTGTCTGCGAGGAGAGAAAAATAGTCGTGTCGAATGCGAACGTGGGATGCGTCGTCGATATCGAGAACGAGGGCGTATAGCTCTGACCTGAGGTCGTATCTATACTCAGCCTTAAAACTGTTAAAGAGCGACAAACTGACGGGGAATCGACCCATATTCGCGATGTAGCCGGCTCCGCCGTCCCCCCAGGTAATTCCGTCCAAATGAGTACACGCGTCGAAGAGGTCTTCGATGAAGAGATCCATCAGATCATTGCTCTCGCGGCCTGCGAAGTCGAAGGCATTTGTGTTAAATTTTGGGAAGGCGATGACCCACCACTCTTCTCCTTCAGGAACACGAACGTCGCCAAAAATTTCCGTTACTCCTTTGGATAGGTCGGAAAAGAGACGACTCACGTGTGTGATGTCGCGGATGGTATCCTTGAGTGCGGTTCCTTTTTTCCTCTGGAATAAAAACGCTTTTTCGAGACAATCAGGTTCGAACAGAAGGGCGCGTTCTTGGAGTGCGGACGAATGCAGGGCACGAGGAATATCGTACCGTAATTCAAATCGACTGTCTTCGACCCGAGCGACGTTGAGTTTCGCACGGCTGAATCTATGGTTGGGTTTTCGGGTGACGATAAGGTTCTGCATCCGCTCGCCCGTTCTGGTGATAAAAGAGCGGGATGCTTGCCGGGGATCCGCGTGGAGATAGAAGGTCATGTTCCGTTTCTTGGCCCATAGACTCACCCGGGCGACAGCTCTCAATACTTTGAGGTCGATGAATTCGTACCGCGTATTACCGAGGGAAACATGAAGACCGGAGAAGCCGTTCGAACTGATTTCCAGCAGCTTTCGCCGCAAGATGTTAGGATTATCGATGTCCCGATCTTCCCACTTCCAGGAGAAGAAGGCTCCTTCGGGCTTTGGGTCTTCTATCACGATGTCTCTCTATCGTATACTTTGTGCTTGCTGTAAAATACGACACTCACCCTTTTTTATCAAGGCATTTCTGAGGAGATGCCGATAAGAATGGATGTTCGAGTATCATCGAATATTCATTAAGCAATCTTTATACCAGTCTGCCGGGCTCTTTTTATGCCTCCGACGGCGGCATGGGAGTCTGGTTTTTGATGATTTTCCGGCGACAGAGAATGAACTGGTTGAAAATCGGCGGGTTTTGTATACGGATGTAAGCAGGTAGGATTCAGGGATGGTTATTGAAAAAGAGGTGATGGTTTTGCTTGTTGAGGAGTTGAAATTCTGAAATGAAAGACTGAAGCTTGAATTCTTGTTTCATTGAACATTGGTTACGTTTGGCACACCCAGTGTTCCGCACGGCGGGACAACCGGAGTGAGGGATTGCTTTGACTGTGTCAAAGCGGCAGCGACGCAGTCGCTGCATTCCAAAGAATATTCGTGTTTGTCTGAAGTATTATCTTTAGAGTGATGTGAGTCACTGAAATGGAATTCATTTAGCCATTATTCCCACCACTCGCTTACAAAATAGATTTTTGAATCGTCTTCGGAAAATATCGGGCAATGGCAGAGGAAGTCGGCAGGGAAGTATTCGAGCGTGATGTTCCGGTTGTCAGAGCCGTTCGCGTTCATCATATAGATGTCGAAGACGCCCCGCGTTCCGATGGCACTGACTGTGTACACGATGCAGTCTCCGGCGTGGGACCAGTTGGCCAACCCTTGTGTGTAACCCGTCTGTGTGAGCCGCGTTTCTTCCGTGCCGTTCGCATTGATGATGAAAATATCGTAGTTGCCGTGGACGGTCGTGTCGTTTACCATTCTTTCGAAAGCGATGATATTCCCATCAGGACTGATGCGCGGGTCGTAGTCGCCGAAGGGGAGGACGGCATTCCCCCATGTGCCAGTGTTTGGAGGATCCGTGATTTGAGTCGGTTCCTTTCCGTCAGACTTCATCGTCCAGATCCGGCTGTTTCTCGTGAATGCGATTCTGTCTCCCCACCAGTGAATGTCCGCATCGTGGAAGCCCGAATCGTAGAGCTTCGTCTGATTTGAGCCGTCTTGGTTCATGATGTAAATATCCAGGTCGTTCTCGCGCCATGTGAGGAAGGCGATCTGGGTATCGTTCGGGGAGAAGCAGGGATACACGTCCATGACCGCGTTGTTCGTGAGCCTTCGGAAGTCGCTGCCATCCGAGGCGAGCGCGCAGATTTCTTCGTTTGGGTCGGTATCTCCGTCGATCGGTTGAGAGAATACAAATTTAGACCCGTCATGGCTGAGGCGCAGCAGGGTGATTTCTTTTTCGGAGGCGTAGATCAATTCGACCGTTTCCGTCGCTATGTCGAGCGTGTAAATTCCCCATCGGGATTCGTGGGGCACTGTTTGACCGTTGTTTTCCGGAGCCGGTTCCGTTGCTTTTTGTTTGCAGGAAATGGCTTGGAGAATCAGAAGAATGCTGAGTAAAAGAATAACTCTGCCGATTGGAGTACGATGGTTTCTCAGATGATTGATCTTCAAACCATCCCGAAAATTCGGGATGGTTCTCGATCCTAAACTGGTCGGCACTGACGTGCCTACTTTTAATCCACCGCTACGCGGTGAATTAAAAGCCACCCCGATATATCGGGGTGGTCGTTTGCTCATCAACTACACGTCCGACCTATTTAGCGATGCCGACGACTGGGATCCATCAGCTTTTGGGATCGGGGTTTTGCGGTCTGTACAAGCCCGCTTCATTCACTCCGAGCAGACCCGCTTGGAACGAACGTTCATCCAACAGAGAGAGTCCGGCTGTCATGTCCGGTGTCAGGACAAGAACCCGGCGGATTTTATCCAGCCGCTGTGCGATGCGCTCAAGAGGGTCATCGTTCGTCATCCAGTGATGTTTGTCGAACGACTTCAAATTCAGGGGAACGGTGTAACCCAGCATTGTCTTCTCGCGTTCCACATTGTAAAACTGCTCGAAGTAAGTCATTGCCAGTTCACGCAGGGTACGATAGACAGGCTCGCGAAATCGAAGGCCGACAAAGTTGGATTTTGCGACTGCACCCCAATGTCCGTTGCGCTTGTACAATGCCAGAAGATGGTCGTCATCCCGGTCGTTGGGGATAATATCCAGAATGAGCGGAGGATACCCCACCATGCGCAGCGTCGCCGCTGCGAACAGGGTACCATCAAAGCAATGGGCGGTTCGCTCGCGAAGGACGCGAAAGGGACAGCGATAGAAGGAATCGGCACTGTAAGTGAACTCGTCGAGAAAGGTTTGGATTTTATCAGGCGTGGTCAACCGCGCCATAATTTTGCGCTCAGAGCCGGTTAATGCCTGAAGAAAAGCGTCAACAATTGACATGGGGATTTTCGTATTAATAGACTCATTCTATACAGGAAGATTGCTCGGTTTCTTTCACACACCCGCAAGGACGGAACTGCTTCGGGACAAAAGAAAGTAAAGGACCTTTCTGCCGCATTGCGGTTAAAATATTATCGTGTCCGAAAAAAATCGTAAACGATCAAATTTATTATTGTACATTTCTTGAAATGAATTCGAAGAATCGGTTGTACATTCTTTTAGCTAATACAGTCTCCGAAGCATCCATAGGTGCTTCATGCCAAACTGAAGGTGGTTGTCTCGCTTCTGAAAATATTTCCAAAACCAGTCTCGTTTGATTTTCATCGACCTGAATCACTTTCGCTCTTATTTTTGCTCTTTTTTCGCCACTTGCACGGGTACTACCCCAGCCGACACCCAGTTTGTAGTCTGTTTCAATTTCACCCGTTTTCATGTCCGTTTTCGTGAACTTATAGCCGCCTTCGATGAGATAGTCCGTCGTGGCCTGGAATACCTTGATATAACCGGAATTGATGATTCTCGACTCACCGAACTGGGTGAATTCTCTTGTCCCGGTCGACGCGCAATAGGTGAACAGAAGAATGCATAAGAAAAGTTTCGTTGCGTGTTTCATTTTACAGCCCTCCTTAAATTTCTTTATAAATGTGAGATAGCTTTCATACTCACGTCATGTCGATAAAGTGCATAGTGGTTTGTCATGGAAAAATGAATATTACGCGTGATTTGGTTTTCTTATACTGTATTACGTTTGTCACTTACGAAACCCTGAATTGAAGTGTATTGCTTTCACGTCAATTCCAAGAAATGGATGGATCACGATATTTTCCGAGATGAAAATATCAGCCGAACGAGGACGATGCTGCATCCGGCGAATAGGATATTTTCCGCGAGTTTCGCCATACCGATAGGCGCGTCCTCTCCTTGGACGATGAAGCATCCGCAGCGGATGTCGAGGTGTCGGATGAGCGCCTGTGCGACGAGGATGAGAAATAGGTTCATCAAATCGGCGTTCGTGAGAACGGCAGCATCCTTACAAACTCCGATGATGAGAAGGATGCCAGTGATCGTTTCCAAGTAGGGCAGCCAGACGGCCACCCAGCGGGAGAGGCCTTCTCCGACGACGAGGTAGTTTTCGACGGCCTGGGAGAATTCATACGGGTATAGGATTTTCTGGATGGATGCGATGATGAGGAGGATTCCGAATCCCAGACGGAGAATGAGGGAAAGCCATTTTTGCCAGGATCGGATCATCGGCTGCTCCCCTGTTCGACCGGAAAAGTCTTATACAGCCA
>JBDRSZ010000320.1:0-26965 GCA_043824415.1 bacterium
ACCGGTCGATAGGATACGAAATCATCGACGATCATATGGAGCTGCTCAAAGCGGGCATCCCGACGATCAACATCATCGATTTTGACTATCCGTATTATCATACCCTCCAGGATACCGAGGATAAATGCAGCTCTGAAAGTTTGGGGATTGTGGGCACGCTGCTCCTTCATCTGATCTATGAATAAATCCAAAACGTGGATCGAAGCGACAGTAGTATGTTTTCCAGAGTCGTTTGAAGCCGTATCCAATTTTTTATTCGAGATTGGAAGCTGCGGTGTCGAAGAAGGTCCGAATGCCGTGATAGGATACTTTTCGGGCGATCACGCTCAGGATCGTTTAAAGGCATCGGTGCAGAACTATCTGAATCATTTGAGGATGCAGGGAGTCACTGTGTCGGATGTTGTTTTTCGACGGATTGCATGGGAGGATTGGAGCCGCGGCTGGAGAGCGACCTTTAAGCCTGTCCGCGCAACGTCCCGTGTTGTCGTGAAGCCGCCGTGGGAGGACTGTCCACAAAGTGAAGACCAAATTGTCATCGACATCATGCCCCGAATGGCGTTCGGCACGGGGTCCGGCATCTTGGCCATCGCAGCGGCGAAGCTGGGCGCCCGACATATCGTGGCTGTGGATACGGACGAGGATGCCGTGGAGAACGCGCGGGAAAACATCAACCTGAATGGTGTGGCGGACAGCGTGGACGTCCGCAGGGGATCGCTGGATGCAGTGGATGAGACGGTGTTTCATCTTGTCTTGGCCAATTTAGATTTCCCCACGATCACACGGCTTCTTCCCCATATCCATCGGCGTGTGCAGCCAGACGGCAGGTTGATCATTTCCGGGATTCTGGCGACCGATGCACTACGGATGGAAAATGTAATCACTGCGTCAGAGTATGTCATCTTGGACATGAGGTGGAAGGGCGAGTGGGCGGCGTTCGTGATTCGTCCTGCCTGACTTTTTTTACACGTTTTAAAATATGTTTCGGTTTCGTGCATTTCGCCTTTTTCTGGGATCTTGATGGATCTGGCATGTGTCCGTCGGGGCCGTGGTGGACGTAAAAACCTCTTCCCAGATTTGCGGACAGGATTCCATGGCAATCTTTTTTGTTTCGGCGCATATTTTTAACCGCATGACGCCCGAGGGCATGGTGAAGTCGACCAATGGAAGCTGGAGCGAATCGTGCACCATACGCATGAAGGGCGCCCACACGGGAAGCGCTACCACCGCCCCGGATTTACCATCTCCGAGAGTGAGACGTTCGTCGTCGAAGCCTACCCAGACGCCGGCTGCAATGTGGGGTGTGAACCCGACGAACCATGCGTTCCTAAAGTCGTTCGTCGTTCCCGTTTTGCCCGCGGCTGCAGGGTAGTAAAAGTTGTACCTCCATCGTGCAGAGAATCCCGTTCCGTTGGGGGGTTTGAGGGTTTCGGTCATCATGTCTGTCATGATGTAGGCTGTTTCCTCGGGGATGACGACGTGCTGGCGTGGTATGGCTTCTTCAAGCACGTTTCCGTCTTTGTCTTCGACCCGGAGCACGGCGACGGGTTCAACGCGCACGCCCCGGTTGGGGAACACGGTATAAGCTGAAACGAGCTCGATGGGGATGACGACGTCCGAACCAAGGGCTATGGCATCGTAGGGGTTGATCGTTGTGGTGAGGCCGAAATGTTTTGCCATTGCGATGACTTCTTTTGCGGGGATGACCTCTTTGACGAGCCTGGCCGCTACCATGTTCAGGGACCGCTTCAGAGCTTCCCGCAGGGTTGTGGGGCCTCCGGTGCTGCCGTCGTAGTTCGGAGGACTCCAGCGCGTTCCATCCGATTGTATGAGAACGATGGGCTGGTTGAGGAGTTCGTAAGTGGGCGGATAATCGTTGTCGATAGCTACGGTATAAGCGATGGGTTTGAATGCCGATCCCGGTTGACGTTTTGCCTGAACTGCACGGTTGTACTTCCATTTATTGAAATCTCTGCCTCCGATCATGGCCAGGATGTGACCGTTGGACGGATTCAGAGCGACAAGTGCAGTCTGGAGTGTTGCCTTGGCTTCGAAAACGGAATCCACTTTTGCGGAATCGGCCAGGAAAGCTTGTATCTCCCTTGGATTGCTCAGTGGCGGATCGAACCAAGGCGAGAAGATCCTTTTTTGTTTCATTTGCTGCCAGATGGATGTTTCCAATTCCGGGATGAAGGCTCTGACAGCGCTGTCGGCGCAGGCCTGGACGCGGGTGTCCAACGTTGTGTAAATGGACAAGCCGTCCTTGTAAAGTCCCATGCCGTATTTATTTTGCATCATTACTCGGACGTACTCGCAGAAGTACGGGGCGATCGTTTTTCCGCGTCCGTCCCTATCGATGACGCTGAGTTCAAGAGTGCTCAGAGAATCATGTTCCGCCTGTGTGAGGTAACCGCAGGAAACCATCGTTTGGAGGATGATGTTTCGGCGTCTTATGGCAGCATCGGGATCCCTGTCGGGGTGGTAGTATCCGTAAGGAAGCTGAAGGAGGCCGATGATGAGCGCCGATTCCTGGATGTTTAAATCCTCGACATTTTTTTGAAAGTATGCGCGGGCGGCCGCTTGGACTCCGTAAGTGCCGCGGCCCAGGGGCATCTGGTTCAAATACATTTCAAGGATTTCCGGCTTAGAGTAGGTTCGTTCGATTTGAAGGGAAGTCAGCGCCTCTCGCAATTTACGGAGGTAACTCTTCTTGGGCGTCAAGTACAGTTTTTTTGCGAGTTGTGCTGTGAGTGTGCTCGCCCCGCCGTGAATTTCCATCGTCGTAATGTTTCTGAAGGCGAGTGCAAAAATACGTCTGAGATCCAGTCCCCAGTGATTGAAAAATTTACGGTCCTCCGATGCGATGGTAGCCTGGATCAGGTGATCCGGCATTCTGTCCAAAGGCACTTTAATGCGTTTTTGCTGGAAGAGTTCATCCAGTATCTTGCCGTCGACAGAATAGATGCGGGTCACGAGGAGCGGATCTCCGGCGCGTTCGAGTTCGGTGAGGGAGGGCAGGTCCCGGCTCAGGATGGCTATGGATATTCCCCCGATGAACAGAAGACCCGCAAATGTTAAAAGAGGATAGATGACCCAGGGGTGACGCCGGAACAAGGAGAATTTTTCACCCGCACTATTTTTTAGGGTGCGATCGTCGCGTCTTTTTCGCTTCATTGTTCTTCCTTATTGAGATGTGGTTGCGGATTCCAATATTCTAAACTCAATCGCCCGTTTTCGAATTTGCCGTACGTGAAATGTTCCATCCAATCGCCGAGATTAATATACGTGCTGCCTGTTTCACGGAATTCCTGCGGACGATGTGTATGTGCCAGAACAACTCCGTCGAATCCTTCGGCGAATCGTTCTCTGGCATATTGTATGTATTCTTCGTCTCTGTTTTTAATTTCTCGCTGATTCCGACTGAGCTTGGAGCAGAATAATGCCAGTGCGAATGCCGCATCGGGATGCAGGAGTCGATAAAGACGGATGTTGAACGGATTCTGTAATATTTTTTTCAGTATGCGGTATCCGACATCTTTTTTTGCGAGACCGTCCCCGTGGGACACAAAAAGGCGTTTTCCATCGATTTCGATAATTATAGCTTTCCGATGAACGCGTATTCCCAGTTCCTTTTCGAAAAAGCTGTCAATTCCAAAATCGTGATTGCCGATGATGTATTCGACACGTTTTCCTCTTTCAGTCAAGGCCTTTAAATCAGATACGACGCGAAAGTATCTTCGTGGAATCACGGAACGGTACTCAAACCAGAAATCAAAAAGATCGCCCACGATGTAGAGATCGGTGTCACTTTTTCCGAAGTATTCGATAAATTCGTGGAAGCGTTTTTCTCGTTGTTTTTCTGCTTCTTCTTTTAAAAATCCCAAATGGGCGTCAGAGATGAATAATATTCGACTCATTTCAACTTCCAGGGATATCTGTTCTCGTTTATGATATGTTAAATATAGACATCGCTTCGAATAAATGCAACGATTTTTCCTGTTTTGGATACCGTAATTAATCTCTGTTATTACTGTTTTTTCTCTGCGTTGGTTCCTCAGGATTAATTGTTTTGAGAAGGTGATTCTTCTTCAGAATGCCCGTCCTGAAAATTGTATTTTATTTTCAACGGAAAATGGATTATATTGTCGTTCGATGAATGATGGAAATGGGCGTTCATGTATTTGAGCGTCTATATTATAGGAATGCCACTCGATGGATAGTCTCTCTCTTCCTTCTTACGCTAAGATTAATGTAGGTCTGTTGATTCGTGATAAACGGGAGGACGGGTATCACGATATAGCGACAATTTTTCAGCAGATCGATCTATGCGACGAATTGCGTTTTCAGAGAACCGATGGCGTTGTTCGCGTGTCCTCTACCGATTCGAGTCTTCCGTTGGGAGAGGAGAATCTCGCCTTTAAAGCATTTCAAGTGTTCCGTGAGCGACTCTCCTGCAGGGAGGGCTTAGCCATTCATATCACAAAAAGGATTCCAGTGGGGAGCGGGTTGGGAGGGGGAAGCAGCAATGCTGCGGCGACTCTCTTGGCGGCAAATTTACTCTGGGGGAATCTATTTTCTCGAACGCAATTGGCGGAGATGGCTATCGCAATCGGGTCGGACGTTCCGTTTTTTCTGTACGGAGGAACAGCGTTGGGCCAGGGACGGGGTGAGGTTTTGACGCCGCTTCACTGGCCTCTCGATTGGTGGATCGTTCTTGTTTGTCCTGGATTTCGGATTTCGACATCTTGGGCGTACAACAAGGCTAAAATTGCCTTGACAAAAGAGGAAAAATTCACTAAATTTAAGTCGATTTTTAATAAGCATATCCAGCATGCCCCGAGAGAAGTACTTATTAACGATCTTGAGGGTGTTGTTTTTCGAAGGCATCCCATCTTGCGAGAGCTGAAAGATCACATGTACCGATGGGATGCCTTTTATGCCAGCATGTCGGGGAGCGGTTCATCTGTTTTCGGTCTGTTTAAAAACCATGAGAGGGCAGAGGAATTACGAACGTCATTGATTACGCGGAAGGATGTCACTGTTTTCCTATGCAGACCAATTAATTGTCATCCGCTGCAGGGCATTCAATGAAATCGTCTTGGGGCGTCGTCAAGCGGTAAGACACAGGATTTTGGTTCCTGCATTCGGAGGTTCGAATCCTCCCGCCCCAGCTTTTTGGAATTTTGGGAGAAGTGATGATGAAGATTTTTTCTGGTACGGCCAATCGGCCTTTGACAGAAAAAATTGCCAAGTATCTTCAAATGCCTTTGGGGGATGCTGAAATCTCACGGTTCAGCGATGGAGAGATTTCCGTCAAGTATAACGAAAATATCCGGGGCACGGATGTATTTATCGTCCAGCCGACATGTCCACCCGGCGACAATCTGATGGAATTGCTGTTGATGGTGGACGCGGCCAAGCGCGCCTCGGCGAGGCGTATTACGGCTGTTATCCCTTATTTTGGGTATGCGCGTCAGGATCGTAAGGACCAACCTCGCGTGTCGATCTCGGCAAAACTTGTAGCCAATCTTATCTCAACGGCGGGTGCGGATCGTGTGGTGGCAATGGATCTCCATTCGGCATCGATTCAGGGATTTTTTGACATCCCGTTCGACCATCTGTACGGTTCGATGATTTTTTTAGACCACATTCGAAAAATGGGATGGGAGAATCCTGTTGTGGTGGCGCCCGATGTCGGGAGTACGAAGCGGGCCAGAGCTTATGCGAATCGATTGAACGCCGAGTTTGCCATCGTGGATAAGAGAAGGCCGGGTCCGAATCAGGTGGAAACCATGTCTCTGATCGGTGATGTGCGGGAAAAGAAGGTCGTTCTTGTGGATGATATGGTGGATACGGCGGGGACGCTCTGTCGGGCTGCTGAGATGCTTCATCGTTCTGGAGCGCGTGAAATCATCGCCTTGTGCACGCATCCTATCCTTTCGGGTAGCGCTGTGAAGCGGATCGAAGAGTCTATGATTACGAAGATTTTTGTGAGTGATACGATCTTCGTGCCGGAGGAGAAGAGGAAGGGGAAGATCGAGGTGCTTCCTTCCGCTTTCCTGTTCGGAGAGGCGATTAAGAGGATTCATAACGAGGAATCAATCAGTTCTTTATTCAATTCTTAATATAGAAATGCACTACTTTGAGGGAGGCTTATGGCAGAAGCAGATCTGCATGTTGAATTGAGAGAAAAAACCGGACCTCAGATAGCCAAGACGCTTCGGCGAAGCGGAAGGGTGCCTGGTATTTTCTATTTCCATAATGTGGATTCCATTCCGTTGAGCGTGGATGAAAAAGAACTTCAACGGCTGGCGAATAGCGAAATCAACATCATTAATGTATTTTTCCCGGATGGGAAAAGCCAAAAATCTATTCTGCGGGAGGTTCAGAAAGATCCGGTAACAGATGCACTCATTCATGTGGACATCATGGGCATTGATTTGACGGAGAAAGTGCGACTTTCCATTCCAGTGATTCTTGTGGGAACGCCCGTCGGTGTCAAAGAAGGGGGGATTCTGGAGCATCTTGTGAGGGAGGTTACCGTTGAAGGATTACCGTTGGACATTCCAGAGCACATCGAAGTCGATGTCTCTGGCTTGAATATCGGGGATGTGATCACACTCGAGACTATTCCGGCCGAAAAATTCCGTTTCGTGACCGAGATTCATCATGGAATTGTCCACGTGATTCATCCGAAGGTTGTGAAAGAAGAAGCTGAAATCGTGGCCGAGGCGGAGGTCGGGGCTGAGGATGAAGCGGCCGGATCCGATAAAGAAGGAGAGAAGGAAAAAGAGTAGGAAGGAGCTTCGCCCGAGCAGTCATGCAATTGAGGGAAACAGTCTGTGTTTCTCATCGTGGGTTTAGGTAATCCCGGAAAGCAGTATCGTAGGACTCGACACAATCTCGGCTTCATGGTGTTGGAGAGGTTGGCGGTCAGTTGGGAAGCAGGATTTAAAAAGGGAAGGGGTCCATATACGATTGCTGAGAGTTATGTGGAGCGAGAAAGGGTTCTGCTGGCCAAACCGACAACGTATATGAATCGAAGCGGATATGCCGTTGTCGATCTTTTCCGCAGATTTCCTGTAACGGATTCCCAATTCCTCGTCATTTGTGACGATCTCAATCTGCCGTTGGGGAAGCTTCGAATGAGGAAGATGGGAAGTGACGGCGGGCATAAGGGATTGGCTTCGATCATTGAAACACTCGGAGCAAACACCTTTCCACGGCTAAGGTTGGGCATCGGTTCCCACCCCGATTCAGACGCCACGGAGTATGTTCTCTCCCCGTTTCCTTCTGAAGAACTTTTATCCGTTGAAGAGATGATTAGGAGCGGAAGTCAGGCTGTGATTGACTTTATTAAAAACGGAATCGAATGGACAATGAATTTTTACAATCAATAAAGTTGAATCCCTGTCCTTCAGCGATGTTGGAGGACCAATGACCGAAGGGAGGTGATTGTTTGTTGACACAGTACGAAACGACGTTCATCATTAATGCGCATCTGCCGGATGAACAGATCGACAAAATTCTCGAGAAGATGACGAAGCTGATCGATGGCGGAGGCAAGGTCTTGTTTGTGGACCGGTGGGGGAAACGGCGCTTGGCCTACGAGATCTCGAAGAAACAGTATGGTTACTATGTTTACGTTCGATTTGAGGCCGAAGGAACGTTCATCAAAGAACTGGAGAGAGAATTCAGGCTTGACGATTCGATCCTCCGTTACCTCATCTGTTCAGTACCTCGTATCGTTCTTACTGAGGAACATGAACGCAAGTCGAAGTTGAATCAACTCGAAAAGGAGGAAGATACACAGAGCGCCGATGAAACGGAAGAAGATTCTCGTGAAGAAAGTAAAATCGGTTCACCCGAGGCGGAAGTTGATGAGCGTATTGACAATGAATGATTTTTTATGATTGGATTGTGTTCATGTCAGGAGGTGGATGTCTTATGCTTGGAATACGTATGCCTGATATTAACAGTGTGCTCATCGCAGGAAATTTAACGCGACATCCCTCATTCAGAAAGACGACCAATGGGACTCCTGTGACGAATTTTTGGATCGCATCGAATCGTCGATTTAAGGATAACAACGGACAATGGCGGGAGAATGTTTGCTACGTTGGAGTGGTTGCTTGGTATCAATTGGCTGAGAACTGCGCAGAAAATTTGTATAAAGGCTGTTCTGTGATCGTTGAAGGAGAACTTCAAAGTCGGAGTCTCCGTTCTGAGGATGGCCGAAATCGAAATATTGTAGAGATCAAGGCACGTCGGGTTCAATTCCTGAGCAAACAAGGTGAAGGCATTGAGGAAGCGATGACTGACGAGACGGAGAGTGAGGAAAAATCTTTGTCCTCTGAGGTCAAGGATGTTGCAGAGAAGCCAGCGCCGGAGGTTGAGAATATCGAAGAAGAGAATCCGATGAAGGGCAAGTATGACTTTGGGTATCAGAATTTACAGTTGTAAAATTTCATTCAACGAATAAAAAGAATTCAAGGAGGACCTGTTGATTAAATCTCGTAGAAAACGAATCTGCCGATTCTGTGAAAATCATGTTCTGTATATCGATTACAAAGATCCGAAGAAGCTCACGAAGTTTACGACGGATGTCGGGAAGATCATACCCAGGCGGACTTCGGGGACGTGTGCGAAGCACCAACGGCAGCTCGTAAAGGCTATTAAAAGGGCTCGTCATTTGGCTCTCATTCCATTCGTCTCGGATTATGCACGGTAATGAAGTGTGAAGATGAGGATACGATGAAAATCATACTACGACAGGATTATGATTCTTTGGGCAAAACGGGAGATGTCGTCACTGTAAAGGATGGGTATGCTCGAAATTTTCTGATTCCCAAAAGGATTGCCGTCCAGGCGAGTCCAAAGAACACGAGGATGCTCGAAGAGGAACAGCGTGTACTTAAGCTCCGCCAGAATAGGGATAAACATCAGTCTGAGAAAATGGCCCTGGAATTGGAAGCTATTTCTCTCACTGCAGCAGTTTCTGTAGGAGAGGAAGATCGTGTGTTCGGGTCTGTCACTGCTCAAACGATTGCGGATCTCCTCAAAGAAAAAGGATTTGAGATCGATAAAAGGAAGATCCATTTGGATGAACCCATCAAGGCTTTAGGCATTTATACAGTTCCCATCAAACTCTTTGCGGATGTGGAAGCCAAAGTCCGAGTTTGGGTGGTTAAAGAGTAATTTAGGGTGAGGTGATAATAAAGGGAGGTAGAGAAATGGAAAATGCCTTGCCGGAGTGTCAAAAATGCAATACCGGCGTCCTTGTTCCCTTGTCTGATTACGGTCGAGAAGGGGCTGCCATCCGGTATAAAGCATGGGTCTGTACGAATCCTGATTGTGGATTCAATATCCGGATCGACAACGGAGAAATCAGTTTCGGCAGATCAGTCGGCCAGTCTCAAAAATAAGCTATTTAACGGCTGAAGCAGGGGCTGTCTTAAAAATCCAAAACTGTTGTTATTCCGGCAATGCTGGAATCTCTAAACGCAAGTTATTCATGAGATCCTGAAACAAGCCTGTCCCTGAATCAAGTTCAGGACAGGCGCTGGCGACAGGCCAGGGTTCTGGATGATAAATGGTCAGCAAGATGATTTTAGATACAGCCTCTGGGAGATACGATGAAGGTGCGTTTTTTTAAGCATCGACAGCTTTTCGCCAATTTTAAGGTGAAATTGTTCTCCCTGTTGAGTGCGCTCTTCCTCTGGTTTTATGTCGTTACCGACGATGAATACGAACATATCCTAAGTGTTCCTCTTGCACTTCAGAATAAGCCTGAGGGATGGATTCTGACTGAACCGATTCCTCTTGAAGCGAGCGTTCTATTTAGGGGAACGGGTAAGGATCTTATGAGCTTTCGGCATCGGGATAAGCGGATCGATGTGGATTTGCTCAACGCGACTCAGACGACGACCTTCCCCATTTCTGTTGATATGATTAAGGGTATACCGGCAAGCATGAGCCTGATGCCGCTTCGCATCGTACAACCCGAGACGGTGTCTGTGCGTTTGGATCTTTTTACTGAAAAGATTGTCCCTGTCCGTCCGGATTTAGCGTTTATCCCCATGGATGGGTATACCCAAGTCGGAGATGTCATCCTCGAGCCGGATTCGATCATCATCAGTGGTCCGAAATCTTTCGTGGATCCTATCTCGGAAGTGTATACAGTAGGGAAGGAATACAGGGGCTTGCTCAAAGAGATAGGAGGGAAGGTTTCTCTTACGCCTCCGACTTTAGAAACGCTCGTCTATTCGACTGATGAAATACGATTCCATGCTGACATTCAGAGAATCGGTGAAAGAACGCTTTCTGGAATCGTGGTTCGTGTGACAGACGTTCCACAGGGTATGACAGTGACTATTGTACCGTCCACGGTATCGTTGAAATTGCAGGGGGGAGTAAATATTCTGTCGGCATTGAAGAAAGAGGATGTGGACGCGACCATCGATTTTCGGGCGCGATACCGGTACAGAGGAAAACGAATTCCGGCGAGAATCAAGGTACCTCCAGGCATTACTTTTTCAGAAGCGAAGCCTGCAGATTTCGAACTTGTCGTTGAACGATGATCGTATTGGGGATTGAGACTTCCTGTGATGACACGGGGGCGGCGATCTTTGACGGCCAGTCTCTTCTATCAAATGTCATTTCTACACAACTCGTCCATAGAAAATTTGGGGGCGTCGTCCCCGAACTTGCTTCGCGTGCTCATATTCGGATTGTTCTACCTGTCGTGCGACAAGCGCTGGATCAGGCGGATCTCACGCTGAAGGATGTTGAAGGCATCTCGGTCACTCAGGGCCCTGGATTGGCGGGTTCCCTGCTCGTCGGTCTGAGCCTGGCAAAGGGGATGGCTTTCTCACTCCAGATTCCCTTCGTTGGCATCAATCACCTGGAAGGACATATCTGGGCTAATGAATTAGAAAATTCGGATCTGACCCCGCCTTTTGTTGTTCTCCTGGTTTCCGGGGGGCATACTCAGATCGTATTCGTGGAAGCATGGGGCGACTATACATTGCTCGGGCGCACTCGGGACGACGCAGCGGGGGAGGCTTTTGATAAGGTGGGGAAGCTCCTTCACATCGGGTATCCCGGCGGCCCACTCATTGAGAAGCTCGCCGAGAAGGGCGATCCTGAGTACGTCCGTTTTCCGAGAGCGTTTTTAGATGAAGGGAGTCTGGATTTCAGTTTCAGCGGCTTGAAGACGGCGGTGTTGAATCATGTGCGGAACATGGATTTCAAGGATGTGCAGAATCGTCTCTCCGACATCGCCGCCAGTTTCCAAGATGCTGTCATCGATGTGCTCGTTGAGAAGGCTGTCGCAGCGGCCAAGATGAAGGATGTGGATCGTATCTGTTTGGCCGGGGGTGTCGCTGTGAATAAAGCTCTTCAAGAACGCCTTAAGCGTCGCGGCAGCGGGGAGGGGATTGAGGTTTTCTGGCCTTCGCCTTCCCTGTGTACAGACAATGCGGGCATGATCGCCAGGGCGGGCCATCATTATCTTCAGAAGAATATCACGTCTGCCTTCAACTTATCACCCTCTCCGTCTCTGAATCTATAGTATGTTCGGTCTTTCGGATATATCGGTGTCGTTATCCTGGTCACCTTTTTTATTCATCTTCTTAGTGGTCGGAATCGCCGGATTTACTTACTGGACCTACCGGCGTACGGTCCCACCCGTCTCCAGGCTTCTCCGCGCCCTCTTGATTTTTTTACGTTCTCTGACTCTTGTCCTGACGTGTTTCGTCATTTTTGGGCCTGTGCTTAAGCTCACCTTTAAAGAAACCCGCAAGGCAACAGTCGGTTTGCTCATCGACAATTCGAGTTCGATGCAGGTCCGTGAACAAGGACGGATGCGGGGAGAAGTGCTCCGGAGTATTCTCAGTTCTGAAGCGTTTGTGAGTCTGTATAGGAACGTATCGGTTCGACCTTATTTTTTTTCCGACAGGCTTGTTCCCTTAGAGAAAGGTCTTCCGGATTCGATTCCTTTCGACGGAACGGCCACGGACATTGCCGGAGCCCTGAGCGGTCTTCGTGGTCGGATGGATGATATCGATTTCGACGCCGTTATTCTCCTTTCTGACGGCAGGTATAATATCGGAGGAGATCCAATTCGCATCGGTGAAGGCATGGGCTGTCCCGTGTATACGGTGACGCTGGGGGAGAGCACGGAAAGGCCCGATTTGATCCTCTCGCGGGTATTAGCGAATGAGATTACGTATGTGGACAATCGGGTTCCCGTGGAAGTCTCGGTCCGCGGCGCCGGTTTTGCTGAAAGGCGCGTTTCTGTTCGTCTGTCTCTCGATGACGAGGTTTTGGATGAGCAAATCGTCTCCATCCCTCCCAATGGTTTGGAAACGTCCACCCGGCTCCACTTCACACCCCGCCGATCAGGATTCCAGAAGGTGTCGGTGGGAGTGACGCACTTGGATAACGAACTCACCTACGAAAATAATGATAGAGAGATATTCACGAAAGTGCTGGAGCGCAAGCACAAGATTTTTCTTTTTGCGGATGCTCCCAGCCCTGATTTCACATTTATAAGCCGCATCCTGAAGGGCGACGATGACTCCGAGATTGTTTGCCGAACACAGAAGGATGGCGCGATGTTTTACGAAGGGGATTTTCTTCCTGAGGACTCACTAAGGACATTTGACCTGTTCATCTTCTTGGATGTTCCGAGTCGGTTCACGCCGCCTTCGGTCTGGAGGCGAGTTTCCCAAATCATGGTGCGATACCAAAAACCGTTTTTTTTCGTAGCCGGGAAACAGATCGATTTCAGCGGTATGGATGAGGCTGAAGCGCTTCTTCCTTTTACCGCTCCTCAGAGCACGGTTGAGAACTTACTTCTTCCCAAGCTCACATCGGCAGGTTTGGTGCATCCCGTGCTAAGAATATTCGAGGACGCGGAGGAGAATCGAGCAGCCTGGCAACAACTGCCCCCGCTCTTTTCTTCATGGAGGGGAATGAGAGTCAAACCGGGCTGCGAAATCTTGGCTACGGGTATTCCCGAGAAAAAGACGAACGTGCCGGGTTTGGAGGAAATCCCTTTGATCGTTGCCCGTCATGTGGGAGAAGAGAAATCGGTGGCACTTTTCGGATATGGGCTGTATCGCTGGGATCTTCTGATGCGGGGAATCGGAGGAACGAACGATGTGCTGAAAGGATTTTTAAGGAATGCGGTCCGGTGGCTCATCATTCGGGAGGAAGAAAAGCAAGTTCGCATCACCATGGATAAGCTTGTCTTCAGGGCGGGAGAAGAGATTTTTCTCTCCGTTCAGGTGTACGATGAGATGTATCGTCCGGTGGAAGGGGCCATTGTTCAAATGACACTTTTTTCCCTTAGGGAAGAAAGGACATTCGTTCTTGCGGACATGGGGGGAGGACGGTACAGCAAGGAATACCGGGTATTCGAGAGCGGGACTTATCGTATCGAAGCGGAAGCCTCGGTCAAAGGTCGTCCGCTGGGCAAGGACGAAGCGGAATTCTCCATTTCATCGTTCAACCCGGAGTTTCTGAATACGAAGGCCGATCCTGTTTTGATGGAAAATTTGGCTCGTATAAGCGGCGGAATGGCCGGTCCTGCGGACAGTCTTGGAACGATCATCGATGCGATGGATTTGAATCCACAAACGTATCTCTCAACCCGAGAAATCACACTCACCAACCTTCCGTGGATGCTTGGCGCTATCATTCTCCTGCTTTGTTTCGAGTGGTTGATACGCAAGCGGAAAGGGATGGTATAATCAATCAAATATCAAAGCTCAAATATCAAAAATCAAAGATAAAAGATGAAACTTCTGAAAAATTGTCTATCCCATGTTTGTCATACCGGACTTGATCCGGTATCTCTTTTTGCGAGATCCTGAATCGAGTTCAGGATGACTTTCTTCTTCAGATGTATTCCATTTTTCAGCAGTTTCGATAAAAAATACATTTTGTACTGATTTAATGAGGGTCTATTTCTCGTATTTGCGATGCGCGCGGGAGAAGTGCTCGTGCACGATTTTCCATGCGCCATTCTTTTTCAGGAATACGTGGGTTCCGCGTCCTTCGATGGGTTTTCGTTTCTTGCCGTTTCGCATTCGGACGGCCCAGTAGAATGTGAGCAAGGCTATATCGCCGATCAGACGAATGTGCGGGTCGGAGATGATGTAGTCCACTTTCGGCGCCTGGGAAATGTAGTATTCGAATGTTTTTCTGAGTTCGTCCAGACTGGCCAGCCGCATATGCTGGGTCGATGAAAAACCCGTGAGTTCGGGGTCGAAACACGTCAGGACTCGGTCGATGTCGCCTTCGTTGAAGGCGTCGACGAGCTCTCCTTCGAGTCTGAGGATTTCTTGCTTCGCTCCTTCCATAGCATCCCTCCTGGCTGTCGCTGCGGGTATTGATTTCATCGGACTGATTTTTCTATTTGAAATATAAGGGAAAAAATCAACCAATGTCAAGGTTAAATTTTCATTCGGATTGATGATGTGAAATGTTATTTTTCATGGATTAGGAGGGTGATTCGTTGGGACTTGCATTTCAGTCGTTTTCATTGTATATTAAAACCTAAAACGAACGTGAGGGGGCCGTGGCTAAAGTTATTGCCATAGCGAATCAGAAGGGCGGGGTGGGGAAGACGACGACGGCTGTAAACCTGGCTGCTTCTATTGCAGTGGCGGAACGGCGTACTCTGCTCGTAGATATCGATCCTCAGGCCAATGCAACGAGCGGGTTGGGTTTTGATCACACGGATCTCCCCAAAAGTATTTATGATGTCATCCTCAAGAATGAGTTGATCGATGATGTCATCCTTTCCACGGATATTTCCTTTCTGGAACTTCTACCGTCGCATATCAATCTGGTGGGTGCGGAAATTGAGCTGATCAACCTTATCGGCAGAGAAAAGGTTCTTAAAGAAGCGATCGGCGAACTTAAGAAATCGTACGAATACATCTTTATAGACTGCCCGCCGTCTTTGGGTTTGCTGACGATCAACAGCCTGACTGCCTCCGGCTCTGTCTTGATTCCGATACAGTGCGAGTATTATGCGTTGGAAGGATTGAGCCAGCTCCTTAAGACCATACGTCTTGTCCAGAAACATTTGAACACCGATTTAGAGATAGAAGGTGTGCTCCTGACGATGTACGACAGCCGTCTCAACCTTTCTCGGCAGGTGGCTGATGACGTAAGAAAATTTTTTGGCGACAAGGTGTTCGATACGTTGGTTCATCGGAATGTCCGGTTGAGCGAAGCACCAAGCTTTGGCAAGCCGGTTATCCTTTACGATGCCGTGTGTGCAGGAACTGAGAGTTACATGAAACTGGCTGAAGAGGTCATGGATCATGAAAAATAAACGGCTGGGAAGAGGGCTGGAGGCGTTGATTCCCCAGGTTTCTCCCGATGAGGATCCCGTGCGGAGGGAGAGTCTGGCGGAAATTAATGTCGCAAAAGTACGGGCCAACCCATACCAGCCAAGGATGGAATTTAACGGACACGGATTGGGGGAGCTTAAGCAGTCCATTTTAGAGAATGGGATCATTCAACCGATTACGGTTCGGAAGGCGGACGATGGTTTTGAGTTGATCGCAGGCGAAAGGAGACTCCGGGCAGTTCAGGAATTGGGATTCAAGAGAATTCCGGCTTATGTAATCGAGGTCACTTCCGAGGATCAGATGCTCGAACTGGCTCTGGTTGAAAACATCCAGAGGGAAGACTTGAATCCGATCGATCTTGCTTTGGCATACAGACGACTGCAGAAGGAGTATGGATTAACGCAGGAGGATGTGGCAAAGAAAGTGGGGAAGGATCGGACCACGATCGCCAATTTTGTCCGATTGCTCAAGCTTCCCGAGGTGATCCAGAAGAGCCTGCGGAAGGATGAGATTGCGATCGGACATGCCAAAGCTTTTATGGGGCTTTCCTCTCTTGGTGAACAGATCCAGGTTTGGAGGAGGGTCGTCAAGCACGGATGGAGTGTCCGGAAAGTTGAGGAAGCGGTTCGGGATGAGTTGGCGGATGCATCCGTGAAGAAAGAAAAGCGGATTCAAGAACGACCGTCGTATATGGCTGAGATCGAGGAAAAGCTGAGGTCGGCGCTGGGGACTCGGGTTCATCTTAAATCGGCGGGCAGCGGAGGGAAAATCGAAATTTCCTATTATTCGGATGAAGATTTAGATCGCATCGTAGATTCTATTTTTCGGAGTATGGAGTGATGATATTATGAAAAAATGGGGGCGCGAGCGTCATTTTTCTTTGATCTTTGTTCCGGATCAAGATCAGAATACCAGGAGTATCTCGATGAGTTATGCGAATGGACGCGTGATACTTGGGATGATGGTTATATTATCCATTCATATCATATTGGGAGCAATCGGCTACGTTCGGCTCTTCCGATTACAGAAGACGATGAATACTCTGAGGGACGAGAACGAGGGGCTGCGGGTCGACAATAAACGGATAGAGAAAATTATCGCAGAGTTTCATGAGGTTCGTGCGCTGGATGAGAAGTTGCGAAACGCTTTCAGCGGGACTTTGGGACTGGAAGGCCAGAGTACGATGGATTTGGGAGAGTATGCGCGGAATCTTTCTAAGATGGAATCTTCGGCAACGCAGAGTCGGATGGGTTCTTCAACGCCAACCGTCAGCCGGATTCAGACCGGACTCTATTATTTGACGACAAAAGATGAAGACTATTTCAGTCCCGATCATCTTCCAACCTTGCTTCCCGTTGAAGGAATCGTCACGACCCATTTTCAGAAGGGTGGTTATTTCTCCGCACGGAGTCATTACGGGATTGACATCGCCACGATGCAAGGATCGACGATTCGAGCAGCCGGAGCGGGGACAATTCTTCTGGCGGATTGGACTCCAGATTATGGGAACGTCGTCGTCATTTCACACGGCGGTGGATTTGTATCGTACTATGCGCATGCCATGCGGTTGCTGGTCGAACAAGGGAACCGCGTTCGGAAGGGGCAACCTATTGCGTTGTTAGGGAGTTCGGGAATCAGCTCAGCGCCGCATCTTCACTTTGAAATATGGAAGAATGGTGAACCTTTAAATCCAGAAACTTTCATCTACGCTTTGCCAAAGTGAAGTGTTGGGAAGGATTACTGGGAGTTATATCGATGGTTATTGCTTAGGAGAGAACGTTGAGAAAAGGAAAGACAAATTCGGAGATTGGTAATCGAGGAGAACTGAATACGATTATCGGGAAGGGGACGGTTGTGGAGGGGAATATGCGCGTACGGAGCAGCTTACGCATCGACGGCAAAATCGTGGGCGATGTTCGAACGACGGATACTGTCATCGTAGGCAAAGAGGGCGAAGTGGAGGGCCAAGTACACGCGAAGCATGTATTGATGGCGGGAAAGGTTAAGGGAAATGTGAATGCATCGGGGAAGATGTTTTTAGAATCCACGGCTTCGATCTTTGGTGACATTAAGGCTTCACAGTTGGTCGTTGATGAAGGGGCGCTATTCAACGGTAAATGCTCTATGAAGGGAGGGAGCGACGAGGCGAGTAAGAGGATAGAAGAGGAAGAAAAGACGAAGTAGCCTTCACGATGATGAGGGACGTGCAAGGCCAACTTATGCTTGAGTGGTTCAGTGTTTTTCCTGCCGTTTGTGAGTTTTGTGGGGAGATTTGCTGCATGAGTTTGGCCTTTTATAATAATGGGGAAGTTCGTCATTGAACGAAGAAGGTGTTCGTTGTTATCGGTATCTTGGGTGACATAGACATGATGAAAGGGAACGATAGATGGTTGTTCAACTGGAAAATCTGATCGAAAAGATCAAGAAAGAAGGTGTTGAGGAGGCCAAGCAGTTAGCAGATAAGATAGTGAAAAATGCAAAGAAAGAGGCCGATTCCATCGTAGCGAATGCGAAGAAAGAAGCTGATAAAATCCTGGAAGAGGCCGGACGAGAGATTGCTCACTCCCGGAAGAATGCCGAGTTGGCGATCCAGCAGGCCGCGCGTGATGCTGAGTTGTTGATGAAAGAGAATTTTACAGCATTATTCGATCGTATCTTCAAGAGAGAAGTCGCCGGAACGATGACGCCCGAATTTATGAAAAAACTCCTTCTGATGATTGTCGAAAAGTGGGCCAAGAAATCCGATGTGGAGATACTCGTGGGAGAGAAGGAAAAAGACGATCTGGAAAAAATGCTGTTCAAGGGCGTACAGAAAGAACTCAAGAATACGATCACGTTTAAACCGAGCAGTGATGTGGACCGCGGGTTCCGCATTGGGTTGAAGGGCGAGAATGTCTATTATGATTTTTCAGAGGGAAGCATCGCAGAGATGTTGAAACAGTTTATCAATCCGCGGCTGAATGCGATTCTGGAAAAGAAGAATGGATAAGTTTTATTACATCGTGTCCCAACTTCCCACGCTGTTTTATGATAAAGAGTCGTTCATGACGATCGACCGGTTTATGGAGGAGGCGGGAAAGTGGCTTGCTCATCGTGATTATCGGATTTTATCAAAAATTGATATGAATGATACGTCACAGGATATGGAAGGTCCGCGATTGTGGCGGGATTACAGAGCCTTCGAGAAACGCTTTCGAGAGGATCTTGCGGCATGGCGGAAATCTCTCCGGTCGGGTCAAGAATACAAGCCCGTGCATTTTCCCTCTTCTCTCGTGAATGAAGGAAATCCATTAGAAGTCGAGAAGAAGTTGTTGGAATACAGGTGGAATACAATCGAAGCGTGGGAGCGGGAGCACGATTTTGATTTAGAGTTTTTAATCCTGTATCTCCTGAAACTGCAGATATTGCAACGACTGGCTTCGTTCAATAAGGATAAAGGGATGGAAGTTTTTCAGGAGGTTGTGAATATCCATTTGGACGATTTAGAGGCAGAACGGGAGAAGGTCGAATCGCCTGACGATGTTCATTAAGTGTGATCCAGCGGTTGTGCCATCGTCAGGATTTTTCGATTGCTTGCTGAATGCAAAATGGAGATTTGATTGAACGAACAAAACAATAAGGCTTTGATATGAAACAACAGACGGGAACGATCACGGGCATCACCGGCAATCTGCTCACTGTCGCCTTTGAGGGAAGCATCACCCAGAATGAAGTCGGATATGTCGTTCAAGGTGATGCACGGTTGAAGTCCGAAGTGATACGGATTCAGAATGACAGGGCGTTCCTGCAGGTGTTCGAGAGTACGAAGGGACTGAAAGTGGGCGATCTCGTGGAGTTCACGGGAGAGATGCTTTCGGTTCAGCTGGGACCCGGTTTGATCGGTCAGATTTATGACGGGCTGCAAAATCCTCTGCCTCAGCTGGCTGCGGAATACGGCTTTTTTCTCCCCCGAGGCATCGTGCTCAGCCCTCTGGATTCCGAAAAAAATTGGCATTTTACGCCCATCGTAAAGAAAGGCGATGTCGTTCGGGCGGGGCATTGGTTCGGGTATGTCCCTGAGACCCAGTTTAAGCATTATGTGATGGTGCCTTTCTATTTTCAGGGGGACTGGACCGTTGAGTCGATTCGGAAACAGGGCGATTATACGATCGAGGAACCGATCGTGGAATTGAAGGACGAGAAAGGGACCGTTGTTCCAGTGACGATGCGGTTTGACTGGCCCGTGAAAATCTCCATTACGGCGTACAGAGAGAAGATCATGCCCAAGGAGCCACTGACGACGAAGGTCAGGATCATCGATACTTTTTTCCCGGTGGCAAAGGGCGGCACCTACTGCATTCCCGGACCTTTCGGCGCGGGCAAGACTGTCCTCCAGCAGATCACGAGCCGGTATGCAGAGGTAGACATCATCATCATTGCGGCGTGCGGGGAGCGGGCGGGAGAGATCGTCGAGACGATGCGGGAGTTTCCTGAACTTATCGATCCCAGGACCGGCCGCACTCTGATGGAAAGGACGATCATCATCGCCAATACGAGCGCCATGCCTGTGGCCGCCAGAGAGTCGTCCGTGTACACAGCGACGACGCTGGGCGAGTATTATCGCCAGATGGGGTTGAACGTGCTCCTGCTGGCGGATTCCACTTCTCGATGGGCACAGGCCATGCGCGAAGTTTCGGGCCGCTTAGAAGAAATCCCTGGAGAAGAAGCTTTCCCCGCCTACTTAGAATCCCGCATCGCCGAGTTTTACGAGCGGGCCGGCCTCGTTCGGCTCTTCAACGATGAAGTCGGGAGTCTGACGATCGGCGGGACGGTCAGTCCGGCAGGGGGGAATTTTGAGGAGCCTGTGACGCAGTCCACGCTCAAGGTCGTCGGAGCCTTCTACGGTTTATCGCGTGACAGGGCCAACGCCAGGCGATTCCCGTCCATCGATCCCTTAGACAGCTGGTCTAAATATGAGAGCTTTGTTCCTAAAAATACGATTCAGACCGCCAACGATTTTCTGCAGAAAGGGTTTGAAGTCCATCAGATGATGATGGTGGTGGGCGAGGAGGGAACGTCCGTAGAAGATTTTATCGTCTACTTGAAATCAGAATTTTTAGACAGCGTATACCTGCAGCAGAACGGTTATGACAAGGTGGACGCGGCATGTTCCCCTGAAAGGCAGAAATACGTATCGGCCAAGATTCATGAAATTTTAATGCAGGATTTGTCGTTTGCGGACAAGGATGGGGCGCGTGAATTTTTTTATGAACTCAGGCAGCGGTTTATCGACTGGAATTACATGGAATTCGACTCCGAAGCATTCAAGGAGCAGGAGAAGAAGATCGATAAGCTGTTGAGAATAGATGTCCGAAGCAGTGAGGATGGGTCCGGGGAACAGGAGCCCGTGGGTGTCGTCGCAGCAGGAGAGGGAGATGAACAGAGGAAGAGCGCGAAAAAAAATAAACGATAACGAAATGAGAAATAATCTCCTTATGATGAATGAAACGTATCGGGAGACGATAAATCTTAGGAGCAAGGCGGGATATTCGAAGGAGCGACAGGCGAATGAGAAGGGTATATAATAGAATATTGAGTATTGTCGGAAATGTGATCACAGTGAAGGCGAAGGATATTGTCTACGAGGAACTGGCCGAGATTACGACGCAGCGGGGGAAATCTTTGGCGCAAGTCATCAAACTGGAGGATGACATTGTCTCCCTCCAGGTTTTCGCGGGAAGTCGGGGCGTATCGACGAGCGACGAGGTCCGCTTCCTGGGTCACCCGATGCAGGTTTCTTTTTCGGAGAACATGTTAGGGCGGATTTTTAACGGCAGCGGGAATCCGCGGGACAAGGGTCCTTCCATCGCAGAGAATATCATTCCGATCGGAGGCCCGCCCGTGAATCCTTCGAAACGAATCATTCCGCGGCGTATGATCCGAACCAATATCCCGATGATCGATGTGTTCAACTCGCTGGTTGCTTCTCAGAAACTGCCCATTTTTTCGGTGTCGGGCGAACCGTACAACGAACTGCTGGCCCGAATTGCCCTCCAGGCCGAAGTGGATATGATCATTCTGGGAGGCATCGGTCTGAAATTCGATCAATACCTGTACTTCAAGAATATATTGGAAGAAGGAGGCGCACTCAGCCGGTCGATTTTCTTCATCAACACGGCGTCGGAACCCGTGGTCGAAGGGCTGATGGTTCCGGATTTATGTCTCGCAGTGGCTGAAAAATTTGCCATAGCAGGAAAAGACGTACTCGTCCTTTTAACCGACATGACGAATTTCTCCGATGCTTTGAAGGAGATTGCCATCACGATGGAGCAGGTCCCATCCAACCGGGGGTATCCCGGAGACCTGTACAGCCAGCTGGCGAGGCGGTATGAGAAGGCGGTCGACTTCGAGGGGGCGGGCAGTATTACCATCTTGGCTGTGACGACAATGCCGGGGGACGATGTGACTCATCCGGTTCCCGACAACACGGGATACATCACGGAGGGGCAGTTCTATCTCAAGAATGGACGGATCGAACCGTTCGGATCACTGAGCCGATTGAAGCAGCTGGTGAACAAGGATTCGCGCGACGACCATCGGGCTATCATGGATGGGATGATCCAGCTGTACGCGCAGTTTTTAGAGACAGAGGAGAAGCGCGCCATGGGTTTCCGAATGAGTCCGTGGGATCAAAAACTGTTGAAGTACGGCAAAATGTTCGAATCACGGGTGATGGATTTGTCCGTAAATATCCCGTTGGAGCAGGCGTTGGACAGAGGCTGGGAGATTTTGGCGGAGTGTTTCCGGCCCGAGGAGACCGGGCTGCGGACGGAGTTGATTGAGAAATTTTGGCCCGATCAGAAAAAAACCACAGAATCACACGGAAAGAAAGATAAAGAGACGGAAGACCGTACCGAGAATAAACGACAGAAATGAGGAGATGCTTGTATCATATATATTTGGATCTAGAGACCTCCTTTTCAAATGACTGAGCGCAAGCGATGGCAAAGATACGGCTGACAAAGAATGAGCTGAAAAAGCAGAAGGATGACCTGAAACGGTTTACGCGGTATCTGCCGACGCTCGAATTGAAGAAGAAGCAGCTCCTCCAGGAAATCCACAGAATCCAGCGGGAGATTGCGGAATCAGATGCGGAATACCGGCGAGTCGAGGAAGAGGTGCGGCGCTGGGCGGATGTCTTTGCCGAAGGCGTGGATCTGAAGGCATTCATTCGAGTCGGAGCACTCAAGACGGGTCAGGACAATATCGCCGGCATCGATATTCCGGTTTTTGAAGATCTTTTATTCGAGGACATTGAGGTGGATTATTTTCATACGCCGGTATGGGTGGATCGAGGCGTCGCGGTTTGCAAGGAACAGATCCGGCGAAATGTGGAGATGGAGATTTCTCAGAGACAGGAGCGCATCCTGAGGGATGAACTCCGCACGACGATCCAACGCATCAAGCTGTTTGAAGAAGTGAAGATCCCCGAGGCGAAAGAGAATATTCGCGGTATTCAGATTTTTATGGGAGATCAGCAGACCGCTGAGGTCGTTCGCGGTAAAATCGCCAAGGCAAAAATCTTGCGGAAAAAATTAGCGGGCCGCCCGGCATGATCGTGAAAATGAAAAAAATCACTCTCCTGTTGAGCGCCAAAGCGCGAAAGTCGGCTCTGTCTAAGCTGCGTGAGCTGGGCGTACTGCAGATTCAGCATGTACAGCCTCCGCAGTCCGAGGACTTGGATCGCATTCATACCGAGTTGAACCAAGTCGAAACGGCCCTTCGGATCGTCGGGAGTGAAGGAAAGGATGAGAAACGCATTCCGCCGGATGAAGTACCAGGGTACGTGCAAAGGATTCTCGAGTTGTCCGAGAAAAAATCCCGTTGTACACAGGCGCTGGATGGACTGCGGGAGACTTTTCGATGGTATGAAAGCTGGGGCTCCGTGTCCCGCGCATCAGTCCAGAATTTAAAAGAGGCGGGGATATGGGTTCGCTTCTACTTGACCGATAAGAGCGGGCTGAAGAAGATACCTGCTGAAACTCCCATTCATGTTGCACGGGTTGAAAGGGGGGCTGTCCGACTGGCTTTCTTCGCCATGTCGGAAGAGGATCGGCTGGACTCGAAAGAAGATCAAATGCCTGATGTCGATTACGAGGAGTTGAAGGAAGAGATACATGACCTTGAGGTCGAAATTCGTCAAGTGGACGATGAACAGGCGGGATTATCCCATATCCGAGGCGCACTTCTCCGATACGAGGAACATCTGAAAAAGCGGATCGAATTCAGTGAAGCGCTGCACAGTATGGGAGTGGAGGAGCACTTCGTCTATTTACAGGGCTTCTGTCCGGAGGAGGATACATCCAAGATTCGTAGGGCTGCCGACGAGGAGGATTGGGCCACCATCATCGAGGATCCTGACGATCCGAACGATGTGCCGACGCTCATCAGAAATCCCAAATGGCTGCGGATCGTCAATCCGCTGTTTCAATTCATGGGGACACTTCCGGGATACGAAGAATACGACATCAGTTTCTGGTTTCTCCTTTTCATGAGCGTCTTTTTCGGCATTATCCTCGGGGATGCGGGGTACGGCATCGTTATGGTGGGATTGACTCTGTACGCGTCGAGAAAGGCGGGGAAGCATATTCCGAGGGAACCTTTTCGCTTAATGACTGTCTTCGGCGTCGCGACGGTCGTTTGGGGAGTGATCAGCGGGAATTGGTTTGGATTTGCTCGGATTGCCCAGATTCCGTTCTTGAATCGAATGGTGATCGATCGAATCGACAGTTTTGCCGAAGATAACAGCGCGTTCATGACCTATCTGTGCTTTATCATCGCTGTCATCCATCTGAGCATTGCTCATGGGATTCGGGCTTTCAAGATTATAAACTCTCCAAGAGCGCTGGGAGAGGTTGGCTGGATCTGCATGCTTTGGGCCCTGTTTTTTCTGGCCGGGAATCTTGTTCTCGGGAATCAGTTGCCGCCGTTCACACTCCTGCTGCTCCTCCTGGGATTCCTCCTGGCCTTGGTATTCACGAATTTTCAGAAAAATTTTTTCAAGGGGATGGGCGCGACACTCATTAATCTTCCGTTGAACGTCATCGGATCATTCTCGGATATCGTTTCGTATATTCGACTGTTCGCCGTGAGCAGTGCGTCCGTTGCCGTGGCCACGAGTTTCAACGATATGGCCCTGGGTGGCGGAATTCACACCGTGCTTGGCGGTTTCATCGCTGCGATCATTCTTTTCTTCGGCCATTCCCTGAACATCGTGTTGGGAATGATGTCTGTCATCGTGCATGGCGTGCGCTTAAACATGCTGGAGTTTTCGAATCATATCAATATGCAGTGGGCTGGGAAATCTTACAAACCGTTTAAAGAATGAAAATGAAAGGGAGTCGTTATGACTGGACTGGGTGATTTGAATCTTTCTCTTATCCTATCGGCCGTTGGTTCGGTTTTTGGCACGGGTGTGGCGGGAATGGCTGCCGTCGGATCCTGGAAAAAAGCATTTTCACAGAACAAAGCGGCGCCGTTCATCATGATCGCTTTTGTGGGCGCGCCTCTAACCCAGACGATTTACGGGATGATTCTGAGGAACAGCATTCTCGCGGCAAAATGGGAACCCAACACGACTCATTTCCAGGTGATGATCGGCGCCTTCGCTGGTATTGTCATCGGGTTGTCCGCTTATCTGCAGGGGAAGGCCGGAGCGAAAGCTGCGGATGCGCTGGGCGAGACTGGAAAAGGGTTTACGAATTACATTATGGTTCTCGGCGTTATTGAGACGGTGGCTCTGTTTGTGATGATCTTCGCGCGGGGCGTGCTTCCTTAGAGGCACTCACGACGAGAATCGTGGGACGACAACCGGATGATAGATCAACCGTTGTAGAATCCTCTATTTTCGGAGTTTGAAGGAGCAGGATGAGAGATGGCTGTCACCTTTACGCGATGAGGAACTTTTCTGTATTTTTTTTGTTGAAATGAGTTGATACGGTATTATTTTTGCATATGTTATTTCAGATTGTAGATAGCTGGTCGGTTTTTGGCCAGAGCGGTATCTCCCGTTCGATTATGGCTCGAATTGATGAACGACCCTTAGAGAAGGGGCATTATTTGCCGTTGAAAAGCGGGTCTTCAGTCAAATCACCATTTCAAAAGTGGATTGACAATTCGATATTCAAAGATGTTTCATTGTTGGGGAAAACACGCAGGAAGTTTTATGGCCTTAGAGGGGAAATTGATAAAAAGGATTTTCTGGCACTTGGTTCATCCTTCACGAATCCTCTTACTTTTGCTTGTAACCCGTATTGATTTTTCGTCTCCTTGTGCACAAGAACTGAATCGTCTAAACGAGGGTCCCCAGTATTACCTTCAGTTGAAGAACGAGGAATTTCTTCAAACGATGATTCCCAAAGAGAAATATCTCTTGGGACTCGTACAACGGGTGAATGAGGAGATTATAAATCGCAAGTCAGAGGGACTCAAGTCTTCAGACCTGGGTATCGACGATCTATTCTCACCTGAGGAGGTTATCGTCGATGAATATGCTCAAGAGTATGAGAGTATGCTCAGTCTGCTCGATGAGATTTCTCGTTTGGAGAGAACGGCTAAACGAAAAGTGGATTTAAAGGTTCTCGAGGCGCTTGCGGGTCTGAAAGCGCAGGTTCACAGGGTTTTAATGAGAGAGAGTTTGACTCCTAGCGCTGAGGTGACGAAAGATTCGATAGACAGTAAGGATGTAGCGGAAGCTCTGAATGTTCGGGAAGAAGGAGCGGAAGCGTCTGCCGCAGTCGATGCGTCGGGAGAACAGTACGGAGCCGAAAATCTTTTTGAACAGTGGAGATATACGGGCCTGCTCGATTACAAGGTCAAGTTGGCTAAGTACGAATTGCTCAGGGCACGGCTGCTGAGGACAGCCACTCCCGCTCAGGAAAACCGCATGTTTCAGAGATCTCTGAGGCATGCTCTTGAGAACTATTCTTTGGCTGATTTTCTTTTATCGAGACTTCAATTCAAGGATATTCTCAACACCTTCGGGCACGATCGTTCTATAGATGATATCATTTTTTATTTAAGCGAATCCTCATACGTGCTGAACTATTTTGATGAGGCCATAGAAGGATACCAGCGTCTTGTGCGTGAATATCCGGAATCCTCTTTTTACGCAAAAGCTTTTGTGAAGCTGATTCACATCTATTACATTTATGGCGAGTTCGAGAAGCTCTCCCAAGCGTATCAGCAGGTACTGCTCCGCAGCGAACAGTTGGATGCCGAATCCATGGGCGCGGCGTCTTATCTTGTAGGCTACGCGTATTTTAAAGCGGGGGAGTATGAAAAGGCGCTCAGTGTTTTGGGAAGGATCGATTCTGGGACAACGTATTTTTTCCCTGCCCTGTATATGTCGGCTGCCTGTTATTCCAACACCGGAAATGACGATCTTGCCCTGTCGATTTACAACCGGCTGATCGATGAAAAGAGCAAGGGGAATAAAGATCAAATCCTCTCCCAGCTAAGGAACAATGCCCTTCTCAAATTGGGATTGATCTTTTACGAAAGAGGAGAGAACAATATCGCCGTTGGGTTTCTCAATCGTGTGGCGAAGGATTTTGAGT
>JBDRSZ010000321.1:0-2752 GCA_043824415.1 bacterium
GGCTTCGAGAATATTCGGATTTTTACTGAATTCATTGATGAAGATATTACCCTTTTGTTGATAATTGCTTTCTGCACCGATGTGGATTCTAAGGACATTTTCCGAATCGAAACCAAGATCTTTTTCTGAAACATAATGGAGTTGATGAAAAACCACGATCGCTCCAATGATAAAAACGAGCGACGCAGCGAATTGAACAATGACGAGTCCCTTCCTGATGATCCCACCCAATCGTGTACCATCCCGCTTTTCACCCTTGATCACCTGTATCGGTTTGAATGCGGAAAGGAAGAATGCCGGATAACTGCCCGCTAAAAGGCCAACAAATAGGGTGAGACCAAAAAGACCAATATACAGAAATGGGTTTCCTAAAAAATCCAATTTTAAATTTTTTGAAGCCAACTCGTTAAATAAGGGTAACAGGAGATACGCGATAAGGATGGCGATGATCAGAGCCATAAAAGCCAAAATGACGGATTCCCCGATGAATTGGAGAACCAATTGTTTTTTCCCCGCGCCCGCCACTTTTCTGATGCCCACTTCTTTGGATCGGCGCGATGACCGAGCCGTGGAAAGGTTCATGAAATTGATGCATGCGATGAGCAGAATGGCAATGGCAACCCCTGAATAGGTGTATGAATAAGAAATATTGCTGTTTCTTCCTAATTCTGCCAATAAATCAGATTTAAGGTGAATGTCTGTTATCGGCTGTAGAGAATAGCCTCTTATTCTGGATGCATATTCTTCACCGAAGTGTTTTTTTACAATGATCGGTATTTTTTCTTCGACAGTTTTGGATGCTTTCTTATCTTTTAAAAGTAGATATGTACTACAATAATATATTTCCTCCAGATTTTTAAAAGGAACGAGAACATTGAACCAGAAATGGGAGTTCTTGGGAATTTCCTTCATGATTCCGGTAACACAAAGATCGTATTTTCCTAACGTCGATGAGATCGATATGATTTCACCCATTGGATCACGATCACCGAAGAGACTTTTGGCAAGATCTTCCAATATGACAACACTGTTCGGATCGTTCAACACGGTTTTTCTGTCGCCCCTGATCAAAGGAAAGGTGAAAACTTCGAATAAACTTGGATCAGCATAAATTTGATCGATATCAAATTTTTTCTCTCCATAACGCACAATATTTCCACCCCATTTTCTAATCCTCACCGTATTCTTAACCTCAGGGATTTCTTCTAAAATATGAGAGCTTAACTCATTTCGTGTGTTGGCATAATGCATTTCTTGGTCTTGAAAATCAGTTTTTCGAGTGACTCTAAATATTTTTTCTGCATTTTCATGGTATCTATCCCAGCTCAGTTCCTCCATCACAAAGAGCATGATGACGATGCAGCAGGCCATGCCGATGGCCAGGCCCACGACGTTGATGATGGAATAGACGACATTCCTTTTTAGATTTCTCAGGGCGGTTTTTAGATAGTTTTTAAACATGGCGCACCTCGAATTTATGTTGAGCTTTCAAGTCTCCCCTTGAGGGGAGATTTAGAGGGGTGTTAAAAAACGAACAAACACCCCCTGGGGTCCCCCTCAAGGGGGACAGACATGGTAAAGCGTGATACCCTTCCGAATGGTGTTGCTGAGGGTCTTAATTTTTCTCCGGAACATAATGAATAGGCAGCCATTCTGCGGAGTTGTCCCAAAATGAGAATTATTTCGCAGAGGCGGAGCCTGTATGGGATGATCAATATCACGACTTTTCTTCCGATTCCTTTAAAACCACTGTTTTTTCCCTGACGACTTTCTCCCCGGTATTAAGATCCTTCACTTCTACTCTGATGAGGTATTCCTTGGCTTCTGCGCCTTCCAGATTCAGGTCCTGGTAGAATTTTTCGGACCGTCTGTCTCCGCTATATTCGTATGACGTGACGACTTTGCCAGACTGCTTCCCTCCTCCGAACAGTCGGCTGACGAATCCGCTGACGCCGACTTTCTTCTCCTCGGATTGGACGGTGTACGTCAGTTTGTAACGCGTGCTGCCCTCGATAGAATACGTCAGGTTATAAATCTCAAAGTAGAGCGGAATGGCCGAGGAGACAGGGTACAGGTCGAGCGTGTTGGGGACGATTCTGAGTCCTCCCCGTCTGAGTTCGCCGTCTTCTTTGTATTCCCCGATCTCCCAGGCGAACACGACATCGCTCATGGACAGGGTGCGGTCGTCGAACGGTTCGACCGTCACTTCTTTCTGCCAGCGTCCCAGCCTGCCATCGGTCTCATCGAAATATTCCACGACGAGGTGGTAGTCTCCTGGCGGCACGTCAAGCCGGCTCCAGCCGACGGAGAGGGTGTTTTGCAGAGAAGTGAGGAATGGCCCATCGACCACTTCTTTCTTTACTTCGTTCCAATCTTGATCGAAGAGGAAGACACCGCGTTTCAGGGGAAGCATCTGTCGTTCTTCGATGGCGCGCTCGATGGAATATGGAATGCTCTGGTAGACTTCCAGGATGGTCTGATTATCCTCCTCCCGGAAACCGGCGGACCGGCAGGAGATGATGAACTGCTTGGCCGGACTCGTATACTCGTACATTTCTGGTTGTTCTTCTACGATCAAATAAAAATTCTTATTTGGTTTCTTTTCTTCGACATAAGGAATATAGAATTCATAACGTCCATCGAGGTTTCTATCCTCGAGTTCAATAAAAAACCCAGAATAACTCCAATACGCTTTCGAGAAGTTGATGGGAAGATCTGCAGCATAGGCCACCACTGAAGTATCATTTGTATT
>JBDRSZ010000322.1:0-3727 GCA_043824415.1 bacterium
AATACAAACAAAATTTAGCGAACAGAAGAGACTTCCTTTTTAATGTAAACGAAGAGTGAAAATCTCCTCCCCCTTTTTTGGGGGAGGAGATTAAAATGATGGGAAATTTTTATTGAAGAAGGAAATCATTCCGCTGAGGAAAAAGCGACATTCATTTTATATCGGTTTCTTTATTTCCTATTTTTCTTCTCAACAATTTGTTTAAGCTCTTCCTTTAAAGATTGAATTCGTACGTAAGCAGAGTCAGCGGTCTGTTTGGCCGACATAAAATCTTCTTTTTTAATGAATGCGGAGACGTCTTCAAATATCAATTCGATCGCATTAAGTTCAATCTGCCTTCTTTCTGCGATAGGTTTCGTGTTTTTGGCTTTTGTCAATTTGGAGATCAATTCCTTGACATCCTCATGTGCTGCCCGATAATCGATTACAATCTGCTCCGTCTCAGCTTTAACCTCTTCTTTTCTCGCTCCTATTTTTTCTTTTATGGTCTCTGCTTTATCGATCACGATGTTGAGCATTTCTTTACCCTCTGAATAATTCCTTTTGAATACCGATTTCTCTTTCTGCACCTTCAGTTCGGCGATGGAGAAATTGAGGGAATCCTGGAGAGCATTGAATTCTTCAACCAAATAACGATCGCACTCAGCTGATTTTGTATCTTCTACTGCTTGTTCCGCTTTTTGCACTTCTGCTTCGGGATATTTGGCACATCCAGAAAGCATGAACAAAGTGATGATTAAAGAAAATATGAGTACAATACGCTTGATAGACATTTTGAGCCTCCAAAAAATAATAAATTAAAGTTCGAGTTGCTTTATGAGCTGTTTGATAAGGCAGGTTGTGCGTTACTACATATCTGCGGTGACATGAACGGATAAAGTGTGATAGTTGAAACAGGTCACAATCTGAGATAAAATTATCGTGTATCTATTTGAATCTAAGTATTTCATACTTTGATTTCGGTCGCCTGTAGCTTATGTACGAAGAACGCTATGAATTGGCGCACGCGTTTCTTCGTTTTTTCTTTACTATGACTTGTCGTCTTAAAAAGACGATACTCAAGGTGCACCGAACGGATTACCTCGATGTATATCATTGCCAATATCTCAGGATCTTCGCATCGAATGATTCCACGATCTGCCCATTTTTGAAAAAGGTCCTTTTGGATGTCGAACATCCTTTCTTTGTCCTGAAACCATATTTCCGCGATCTTTGAATTCCTGTATTGTTCGAGGGAAATGATAAACCAGAGTTTTTCCCTGAATGGATCATCCCAAAATCGTATGTAATCATTCGCTCTTTTCACCAAAACATTTTCGATGTCAAGATATTCTGGGATTGGTTCTTCGGTGTTTTTTTGAATTGTTTTTTCAAAATAATCGTCCAACTCAGCTTGGAGCCAATCGATGATTGCGTCCATTATTTCATTCTTGCTGGTAAAGTGATTGTAGAGAGAGCTTTCTTTGATGCCCACTTGTCTCGTGATTTCCCGCACAGAAACGGCGTAGAATCCTTTTCGGGAAAAAAGTTCCAATGCGTTTTCTAGAATGATATCCTTAGTGGATTTTTGAATAGTCTCAGTCATCTTCTTAAACTAACGTTCGTTAGTATCAATATAACTAACGTTCGTTAGTTTGTCAAGATAAATTTTTTCTGTCTCACAACGGTTTCTGTCCTTCGGGGTGAAAAGAAATATGCTGCTGTGCGGAGAGTGAAAGGGACAAATTTATTTTTTTCACAGAAACTATAGCTTATTCGATAATGGAAATGTATCCATCGTCTTACAGATCGAATCTCTGGCTGATCGCCAACGCTTCGGTTATTCTTTCTTCGGTTTCTCGAACTTGTGGAACCAGCCGCTGAAGAACGCGACGCCCGCCATCAACAAAATCGATCCCACTGCTATGACGGATGGAATAGCCATGCCGAAATTATAAATGAGAATGGGCATGGCTGCAGTGATGAAACCCCCGCCCAGCATCGGTTCGTAGATGATCTGCTTGAACCCGAAAGATTTGGCCGCAGGCGTCTTGAAATTCGGATCCGCCACGCGGAGCAACAAAAGACCCAACGCCGTGACGCCCGTCTGCATCCCATACTCCACGATGGCGCGTTCGAACCAGGCGTCTGGGAGCATACGCGGAGCAACGATCCAAGTCATGAAAATGATCCAGACAAGGCCGACGATCATCAGAATCGAGAACGGCCAGATGTAGGCGAAGAAGACGTCTAATTTGATGGATGCGATGGCCGAGACGACTAAGAAATCGAGCGCCAGGCCAAGGATGCGGTCGAATGTCTGACGGTCGAAATATTTTGAGATGCCCGTCCTCACGGATACGATCTGAATGAAAAGTCCTGCCAGCATGGCGATCGGAAACAGGGGAAAGCTTCGAAACAGATCCACACCTCGGGTCAAGTGGACAAGGTAGTTGCCGCTCACATGTTTTATCCCTAAGAGGACATACCAGCCGATAAGGATGGCCAGCCCGACGACGGCCGCGTGGAATGCGAAGGGCTCAAGAGCATCCGGCGAAATGGTGTTCGTCGATCCGCGCTCGCGCTTGTCTTCCGGGATGAGCCCGCGTATCCGATCCATGGAGAGTTCCTGCGGCGATTGGATGACGGCCGTGTATCTCCTCCGTGCAGCGATGTTGATCATGGTCATGCCGAATACGACCGCACTGATGACACCCACGGTCGCGGACATGAATCCGAGGTCGGAGCCAGCTTCAAACCCCAATTGGCTGAATGCTTCCTGCATGCCAGCGGCTGTTCCGTGGCCGCCTGAAAAGCCGATTTCGAGGAGGCAGCCGAAAAAGACGGGTACGCCGAAGACGGGCGTGAGGAGCATCACGCACGCACCGAGTCCGACGACATACTGGCCCATGCCCACGATCCAGCCGTAGCAGAGCTGGGGCCCGCCCTCGCGCCAGATGGTTTTGAATGATGGAATACTAAAACCGAGGAAGAGGCAGGCGAACACGATGTTGATCAACCGGCCTGGATACAAAAGCCAGGAGGCCATCATCTCATTCGGGATTGCTGTGAATGCATATCTGCCCATCACGTACGGGCCCAAGAGCAGTCCGATGAAGCCGGCGATGACGGAGGCCGGCAGGAAGAGCTTCTGCAGGATGACGAGTTTGACCCTTAAAAATTTTCCCACCAGGAGCAGGGCGCTCAGCCAGCAAATGTCTACCATCAATCTTTCGAGCTGTATGCCTGTGATTCCCATCGAATGTCCTCTGTTCAAAAGGATTTAATCAACTCAATCAATAGCGCCCAGAATTTCACTACCCAAAGCGAAATTTCATCGTGCCTCTACTCCACAAGAGAACATACAAACCTATTTTATTACGTTGCTCCCAAGGACATTATTCATCTTCTGGATGCAGAACAGCGAGGCCGATTCTTTTGTTTTTAATATTACCATACAATAGCCTGATCCCGCTTTGCGGGGGTTCTCTTCTTCTAAACTGCACTTTTGTAGTAAATATTAAGCAAGCAGTATTGCTGAAAGGACGATTTTAAAATGCTCAAAACTCAGTTTCGTAAAACAGTCTCTCATTTCAATAATGAGCTTGACAACTTCTTATCCATTTTGAAAATTCGCCAAAGTTCAGTTATAAGAAACCACAGAAGCACACAGAAGTCCACAGATTTTTTCTCTTCCCGTGTGATTCTGTGTGATACTGTGGTTTATCAGCGGAGAGGGTGGGATTCC
>JBDRSZ010000323.1:0-6862 GCA_043824415.1 bacterium
GTCAGCTCTTTAAGTAGCTTCTCCGTCTTGGGGTGTGTTGGTTTTTCTGACGTGGAAGGTTCCTTCGAACAACCGCCCATGAGCAACAGGCCCACGATGACAGCACCGAGGAGAACCTGCGTCCACAGAGTCGTCTTCTTAGTCACAACCATGAGATACCTCCATATTTTAATTCTTCACTCACGAAAAAAACGGAATTCACTGAATCGCCTATTTTATCACTGTTTCCTCATATCGACCGCGCAGATCGCCGCAGCGCTTCGATAAAAACCTCCGGATCCGCCACGCTGAGCATAATGGAATATCCGTCACGCGTGGGGATATAAACCACCCTTTTCAGATCCGTGATGAACACGAGCGCCTTCTCTCTGTTCCGAAGCTTGAACCAGCCTGCCTTGTACCCCGGCAGACCCGACCCGTTCGACTTCCACCGAAGTCGGTATTCCGAATCCTCATTCAAACGTACGGCTTTGGCTTCGTCCGTCAGGAGTTTCTCCATGCGGATCATCCGACCGTAGATATCGCCTCTGATCCGAATACCCTCGGGTGACACCTCAAACTTGGCGTTTCTCGAAGAAAAAGCAATGTACATCAAAAAAATGATGAGTGCGAGCATAAAAAGTGAGATGCCTCCCATCAAATAAAACGGCCCGTTTGATCCGGGGACAATGGGGAAAATCTGTTTCATCGCATACCTCCAGTCGCTTAACGCATCACTTGTTTGAACGGGCATTGATGAAGTCTTCATGCAGTTTCTCAGCCATACGGTCGGCTGTGTAATCCGCAAGATGGCGGAAACCTTCGGTCAGCTCCTCCTCGGTTAGACGGGATAGAGCCACAGCCGTGATGACATTGCCCGCCATATCGCCCAGGCCAAACATGCTCTGGGAAACGACGAACCTCTCATTCACACGCTTTTCCCAAATCTCTACATCTTTCTGATTATCGATCAACTGCACTCTTAGGTCGATCTTGAAATGAACGCTGGTGCTCCACGAATTTGCCTCAATACCGTATCGCCGGATTTTCATACGGAAAAGGTAATCCGCTTCATCCGTCGCTTCAGTCGGACGGTAGTGAAGAGACTTCGAACACTCCTTCAGCGTCCGCAATCTGATCTGTTCAGGAACATCGATCGAATGTAGGGCATTCTCCAATCGTTCCCGAACTTTGCGGGCCTCTACATCCTTGGCAATCGATGTCCCGATGCGCAGAGCCGAACCGATGGGATCATCCGTATCCACCCAGACAAAAGAATCGGAAAAAATCTGTGCTCGCGGCGGTGTGGCCATCAGAGCCGCAGCCGTCAGGTTCCTGAATTCGTATTCTCGCAGCCGGTTCGACGATCCGCAATATAAAAATGCCAAACAAAAAATAGCAATGAAAACGAATAAACGCTCTTGTTTCGACTGGAGTTTCATGACCAATCCTCCTTTCAGCCTAAAACGATTTGAATACTACTTCTCCGCCCAGTTGTGCAGTTCCCGTTTGATTTTTTCCTCGATCTTCTTGCCGATTTCCTCCCATTCTGTTTCTCTTTCTTCCTTCTCCTCCACCCATTTCTTGATGCCCTTGCGGACCTTCTCCTCGACCTTCTTTCCGATTTCCTCCCAATCCTCGTCCGAAGGTTTTTTCTTTCGCTTCTTTTTAGAGGGCCCGCAACTGCCGCCGAAAAATATGGCAATTCCTAAGATGAACCCGAAGTCGTACCATCCTCCTATATTGTTCGTCTCGTACATGCGGACAGTATCCGAAAACAGACTGATGAGGAACGTAAAAAGACAGATGAATCCGTGCCACAACCCTGCCCAGAATCCGGCAGGAGCCGCATCGAACCTATCGTTCCCCGGCGCGCAACCGCTCAACACAACGAGTGATATGCTCAAGAGTAAGATAGTCCAATAGCGAAGTTGACGCTTCATTGCCAAGTCCTCCTATCTTGAGTCGATGATAAAGGTGAAATGATCAAATCAAATACAATATTAGAAATGATGTGACATCAGCACAACTGGTGGAATCAACCATGAGTATAAACAAATTTTACTCTATAATCAATAAAAAATTTTCAAACGGAATGAACGCACATTCAAATAAAAAACCTCCCATTTAAAAATATTGGGAGGTCCATACGATACTCAGTGAGACAATCAAAATCTTATATCAGCATCAATAAAAATTTCTGAGGGATCAAATCACTTGTGAAATCGATTATCAATTCTTCCATTCTTTTCAGTTCCTGGGCGTCTCATTAAGCTGTCGTCAAGGACGACAGCTAACCGTATTTTTTATTACATCACCATTTTATATTAACGGACAGAGGCGGTCCCTGACCGCCGCATTTCAGATAGGCAACGGATCTATAACGATTAAAGAATCATCCTCTAAAAGATAATTCCTCGCGCTGGAAAATAAATAATCCTCAGGTTTCTCGACCAATCCAGCCCGCACCGGATTCTTGTGCATGTAATCCAATTTCTCCAACAGCTTGGCCGGAGTTACAATCTCAAAATCGTAACGGCCTTTCTGGAAAAGTCGATACTCATGCGGTCGATGGCCTTTTAGAATCGATCCGCAGTCTTTCCAGTACTCCGGTGTTGTGCATCTTCAACTCTTGGATAATCTCTCTGGAGATATGCTTGTTCATGTCCTCTTTTATTTTGGATATGGTAACCTTCTCCAACGTATCAACAACGAGGTGATAGTGATCGGGCATAATGACGAAACCGTACAATGAGAATCCAAATTTCCTTCTGTAGAATTTAAGATTCTCCATCACAATCAAGGGATACTTTTTATCCAATGAAAAAACGGGAACTCTTCGATGAGGGACCTTGGTCACAAAATAGATCCGATGAACGTCGTGTTTCTCTTGGCTCATATCATGAAAAATGCCGTCATTGACGGCATCTACCTACTTACACTATCTAAACATACAATCACTGCTATCAAACGGATAACGATGGTCCCTGACCATCGAAAATCCACCGCAATGTCTCACTGAATCAGCATCATCTTCCGATAAAAAATCCTTGATCCCGCTTGAAGTCGGTATATATAGAGACCCGTCGGCACCTTCTGGCCCAGTCGATCGAAACCGTCCCAAGCGATCGTATGAACCCCTGCACTCTTCCTCCCCTCATCCAAAAGCCGCACTTCCCTTCCCAGCGTATTGTATACAGCCAGACGTACATCGCATTCCGTCGGCAGATGGTACGTGATTCGCGTTTCCGGATTGAACGGATTGGGATAATTCTGGAGAAGTTCAAAGTTAGAGGGGACATTCGTCACGGGCGGATCCACAGAAGTCTGATTCCCGACAACGAGGATCCCGATATCGCTGTCCATCATAAGGCCGGTCTGATCTTTGGCCACGATCCACCATAAAAACGTGCCAGCATCTAAACTACCGTCTGGCAGGAACGATACGGTGGTATCCTGAACGACATGCGTCAGGGTCTGGCTGCCGTTCGCTCCTTCGGGTCTCAGAGTCCATTCATATACGATTAAATCCCCCGGATCAGGATCAATCGAACGATGCCACTGAAATAGAATCGTATCCGGCCAATCCGGGAAAAAATTGTTAATCGGATTGATCAAAGAAAATGGACGCGGAGGGTCCGGCACCGATTTAACGGTGACCAAACTCGTATCGCGATCCGTTGCCCCCGATGTATCCGACACGACAAAGAAGATATTTTCTTTACCGTACCAATCCGGCAACGCCGTAAGATTGAGCGTCTGTCGTGTCGCATCCACAAAGCTGCGAATGAACGTGCCGCCCGCAGTCCAAAACCGAAGAGACGACGGATGATCATCCACGTCGATGACAAGAGCCCGCAGGCTTGATAAAAGGATTCGGAGTGTGTCGTCTTCGTTGAATGTATAGTCCGGCACATTTTGCCATACGGGCGGATCATTCACAGGCAGCACGGTAAAACTCACGCTCGTGCTGTCCGCCTGATCCCCAGGATCTCGGACGGTCAATGTGAGAATCTCTTTACCCCACCACTCGCTGTCCGGAATTGCCACAGTCAGAATCCGATCTGCCAATGTGACGATGAGATCCCGATTGCCGCGATAGCTCCAGATGAGCGCATCATCATCCTGGTCCGGATCATCCACATAATCGTCCAGCCGGACTGGATTGAATACTTGCCCTTCGTTGATGGTTTGGTTCGGAATCGAACCGATGCCGGGTGCTTCGTTCGATATGAGAACCCGCGTGCTGTCCAATCCTGAGCCTCCGTCATCGTCTTCGACTTTCAGCCAGATGACGTACGTGCCCGGAGAGGAAAACGCTCGCGACACATCCTTTCCGGGCGTCTCGAAGATACCGTTGTCGTCCAAATCCCACGTATGGGTCAATTGATCATCCAGACCCGGATCATATGCCGTTCCGTGAAACGAAACCGGAACATGGATCGATCCACGATAAGGCCCGCCGGCATCGGGTGTGGGATTGACATTCTTTACGAGCACGCGCGACGAATCGCTGCCCGTACCTCCATCATCATCCCCAACCGTCACGACCACGACGTATTGTCCGTCCTCACGGAAAACATGGGTGACTGTCTTCTCGGTGGACGACGTGCCGTCTTTAAAATTCCAGGAAAACGTGTGTGTATCCGCCCCTGGATCCGTAACTTCACACGTAAAAACGATTCCATCGCCTTCATTGCACGTCGTATCTCTCCTCGTCTTTACCGTTGGGGCGACATTGGCGATGGTAATCGAAGCCGTATCAAAACCCCGCTTTCCTGCCCGGTCCGTCACGCGAAGAACAGCGGTCCCCTGAAAGTCATCCTTAAAAAGTGTTTTCGCCAAAGGAGACTGCGTAAAGAAGTCATAGACACCGTTTTGATCCCAGTCCCACGCATACTCGACAATGCCGGCATTCGTACCCACATCGGTAGAGCCCGACATATCCAACAATAATGAATCCCCCTCGAAACCGGTGTACGGCCCGCCAGCAACTGCCGTTGGCGGTGAGTCTCCAAAATTTCGGGCATGGCGAAGCCATATCTTGTTGTCTTTCGGATAGACCACATAAAAATGATTTCCGTAAGCGCGGATGAGATGGAAATTTTTACCCTCGCTCCCTCCGACTTGAGTAGCCAGTAAAACAGACGCGGACCACGTGCTGCCCCCATCCGTCGAATGTCGAACATACAGATCGCCCGGCGGCTTATTCGGATCTCCCCCATTCGTCAAATAGGCGACAACGACATACTGCCCATCGTCGTTCGTGGCGACGGAACTGATTCCATAGCCTTCGCCGTTCTTCCATGCTTGTAAGTCCCCCGGCTGTGTGACAACGGCATCCTGCACTTTCGTATCGCCGGAATAGCATGTGTATCGGACGGAAGGCAGACCGGCCACATCGTTATCAGCAAGCGCGCCATAAGAAAAATGAACGTTTCCCGCTGCATCTACAAACACATCGGGACATCCATTTCGGCTCCAACATTGCGTCGAATGAATATCCGCCACCAGAGAAATCTTGGTTCCTGCGTCGGTGGCGCGATAATACGGAGTCGGCGCCTGGCTGGGATCCGGATTTCCGAGGACGAGATGAACATCTCCGTTCGGAGACAGGGCCATTTCCAGACGATCATCGGCCCGGTATGGGACAAGATCACTCCTGATAGTTTGTAATTTTCCGTTGACGATGCGATAATAAAACACCGGCCCATTCTTTATCTGATCCGGTGCGGACGAACCCCGCGCAATGTGAACCACATTGTTGACGTCCACAACCAGCCGCACCATATACGCCCGCCATGCCGCCTCTGCAATCGTTAAGGAAGGTGACCAGCCCGAAGCGCTTCTCCGAATATAATACACACTCCATTTCCTGTATTCCTGCAGTCCCCATTTTAACCGATAACAGATATGCGGATACCCATCCTTGTCCACAGCGACAGCAGGGCCGAATTGCCACTCACCATACTCATAGTCCGTCTCGGGAACTTTCGGTTCAACGAAAAGGATATTGCCCAGCGAATCGGTCTTTATATACGTAACACCCTTCCCCGCGGAACCTACGGAAACGATGTGAAGCTGACGCCTTACTTTGTCAATATCGAAATCTGGATTGTTCCCGTCGGCGATGAGTATCGGATTAGACCACTCAAACTGGGCGTAACACAGCCCCTGAAGGAACAAAAATATGAAACCGATATGAACGCATTTCCTCATACAGCTTCCTAATGAAATGGAGGAATACACGCCAATCCTTCCCCATCTCTCGGTCGGAAACCAACCGTTTTCATGGATGGCTTCATACACACGAAAGGTGATTCATTTATCTTTCTGAATATAAGCCAGAACTGTGCCAATCTCTCCATCAACCCTGCAGCGCATCCACCTCGACCATCTTGAAAACCGACAGCTTCTCCCTAAATACCCGACGGATCTCCTCCAAACGCTGTTCCGTCTTGGCCTCGAATCTCAGGACCAGAATCGGCTGTGTGTTCGAAGCCCGTACCAGTCCCCACCCATCCCCGAACAGCACGCGCGCGCCGTCGATATCGATGACTTCATACGATTTTTTAAAATCTTCCGTGATGCGTCGCACCACATCGAATTTATCCTCATCGGGACAGCCGATCCGGATCTCCGGCGTAGAGACGAACTTCGGGAGCTCGTCCACGAGTTCTCCCAACGGTTTTTCCTGAGTGGACAGATACTGCATCAGCCGGAACGAAACGTAGATGCCGTCGTCGAACCCGAAATAACCGTCCTTGAAAAAGATATGACCCGACATCTCCCCGGCCAGCGGAGCGCCCGTTTCCTTTAACTTCTTTTTAATGAGAGAATGTCCGGTCTTCCACATCAGGGGTTTGCCCCCGGCTTTTTCAAT
>JBDRSZ010000324.1:0-10020 GCA_043824415.1 bacterium
CATTGCTATGAGATAAGGGACCTATTAAAAAGTTGGGGACTACCTCTTGCGTTTTTCTGTTCGACGGTTGGCTCTGTCCCATCGTATTATGAGGACCGCATTTTAATACCGCAGCCTGATTCGCCATATCCCGAATGCAGATACGATCCTACACATCATGAAAGACATTTTGAACTTACAATAAGCGGTATAAATACTGTATATACTGAATCATCATCGGATCATGTAATTTTTTTTAGACCTTCAGAGGATGTTCAAACAGATAATTAGTCTTTATCAGTCAAAGTCCGAGTGATGTCAAGCTTCTACAAGATTAAAATGTCCCCCTGTCAAGGGGGACTACAGGGGGTTTGTAATTAATTGCCAATCATGAACAATAATCAAACCCCATATATCCCATACGATAAAAACTTGGTCAACAAAGCCAGGGCCAACCGGAAGAACCCAACACCGGCAGAGAAGAAAATGTGGTATGAAGTACTCAGAAACCGGGAATTTGAAGACCTGAAATTTACCCGTCAGAAACCACTGGATCGCTATATCGTGGATTTCTACTGTGCGGAACTTAAACTTGCTGTTGAGATAGATGGTGACTCGCATGCGGAACAAGAAGCGGTTGATCGTCTGCGAACGGAGAAGCTGGGTCACTACGGAATCACTGTGATTCGTTACACAAACAGTGAAGTGCTGCATCAACTGCACGGTGTTTATACGGATTTATCTGCTAAGGTGAAGCTGCTGAGAGAAAAGAAGTATTTAGACAAGACCGGAAGTGAACTCCCTATAATCCCTCTTGACAGTGAGAGAACCCCCTCTTCGGCTATCGCCGAAGTCCCCCTTGACAGGGGGGGATAAAATATAATGGGTTCTTCCGTCCTGTTGAAGTTGAGCCTCAGCAGGAAAAACGAACCTGTGGATTTCGTCGTCTAAAAAGAAAGTAGAGGCCCTATTAAAATAAAGCCCAGGAATGTGAAATTCAGGGCGATCATAAGCGATAATTAAGAAAAGTGGTCTCCACCTTGGAGGTGGAGACCACTTTTTATGAGTTCTAAAGATACGAAAATATACCTACTCCAGATAGCTTATCGTCCTATAACACCAACGCATCTGCCACGATTTCAGCCACAGTCTTTATTTCCACTTCCAATGCATATTCTTTATTCAATTCCATGAGCTGATCGATGCAGTTGTGGCAGGGTGTGGCAACGATTTTTGCTCCTGTTTTACGAATCTGATCCCCTTTGATCTTTCCTGAGGCCACCCGACGGTCCCTGAATTCCCCCATGGAGAGCTGGCCTCCGCCGCCTCCGCAGCAGTAGTTGTTCTCACGATTGGGTGTCATTTCGACAAAATTCGTGACTGCTCTGGACAAAACGAAGCGTTGCTCCTCGATCACGCCACCCGAACGGACCAAGTTACACGGATCGTGAAGCGTGACGGGTTTCTGATTCTTCGATGGATCGAGGTGAATTCTTTCACTTCGGATATATTGGGCGATGAGTTCGATGACCGTCAACACGGGAAACGGATAACGTTTCTGAATCCAGTGGGGCCCCTCCCAGCGTATCGCCCTCGAACCATGACCACATTCGGCCAGAACGAGCATATCGGCATTCAATTTTTTCATCTCGTTGAAAAGACGGTTGATCAATTCCGCCGCGGCTTGATCGTCCCCTGAGTAATAGGCATAGTTCGTCACATCGTAGCAATGCGTCGATATTGTCCAGGATTCTTTCGCTGCATAGTATATTTTGGCCGTGGCGCTGATGGACAGCGGGAAAAATTTTGGCTCTCGCGGGTTGAGTGTGTACAGGATGTGCTTGTCCTTTTGATCCAATGGGATGGAAGCGTTTTCGTCGTTGATTTCCATGCGAAGATCTTCTTCCAGCCATTGGAGTGTGTCGACGAGTTCCTCGCGGGGAATGCCCATGTTATTGCCGGTCTTCACGGCCGCATCTACAGTCGATTGAAGCCCCTTGGGCACGAGACCCAGCTCGAGGAGCATGGATCGCGCCGTGCGGACGAGAAACGGAATATCCACGCCGATAGAGCAGTGGAGCGAGCACCGGCCGCACATCGTGCAGCCGCCGAAAATAACATCGACCATTTCTTGGATGCTTTCCTCATCAAAATCGGCAGCGCCGATCCATTTGGGGAAAATCCGTCCGGCCAGCGTGTGGTAGCGTTTGTATATCCTGGCCAACTGATCGACTTTATTTGCCGGCATGTACTTTTCGTCTCCCGTGCTCAGGTAGTAGTGGCACGTTTCGGCACAGAGTCCGCAGTGGACGCAACTGTTCAGATGCGTACGCAGACGGCCATCCATGCCGTCTGCAAATTTTTGCAGTGCCTTTTTCTGCACGGGTGTCAGAGTTTTTTTATCGCCCATGAATTCCGCCTGTTCGGAGGCCAGACGCCCCGTTTTCCGTAGAAGAGACCGAGATAAAACCTTGCAATAAAGAAATAGATGATATGTCGCAGTTTTCCAATAGGAATGTAAAGGAATAAGACAGTCGATACGATGAAGAGATGCGGAATCAGTGTGTTGCGATGGAGTGCGACGGCCATCATCCAATGAAAAGCGGTCACCAGAATGTTGCTGAAGTAATCATCCGGAGAGGAAAGATGTCGTAATTTTGTGTTCGAGAATCGTTTCAACAGAATGAAGAAACCGCATAGACCCGTGAAGAGAAATATAAAAATCGACATTCGGACAAAGAGGAAGGGGAGAGGTATTCTGAAAAACAATGGGATCAACCAGAAAAGGGCGAAGAATGATCCGATATGATAAAGGATGCCAGCGATGTAAGTTGGTAAGTGCAGATAAGCTGTTTCTTTCTTCATCGGCAGCATCGCTCCTGTCATTGAATACAGAACACCCAGAAGAATGGATCCCTTCGCGTTGGAGAGATCATCGGTGTGAGCGCGTTTTACGATTTGAAACAAGTGGTATAAAGACGACAGGATAAAAATAAAAAATCCTGCGAGAAGTATCCAATGATAAATAGACATATTTTCTCTCCGATCTTATACACAGCCGTCGGGTTTTGGCAGTCCCGCGATTTTGCAAGCTCCCTTTGCTGGTCCCATCGGAAAGAGCTCGTAAATCTCCCGCAGACGCAGTCCTGTGTGCTGACAGATTTTTCGGACCATAGGAGCCATATCGTTTTTCTCCCAGTGCTCGCGGATGAACTTGATGACCGCCCAGTGCTTCTCGTTCAGTTCTCCTGTTCCGTCTGTTGTGGCAAAGAGACGGGCGACTTTCTCGTCCCATATCTTCGGATTCTGGAGGAAACCGTCTCCATCCACTTCAAATTCCCGGCCTTCGATTTCGATCTTTGGCATTGGGTGGGTCTCCTGTGTTCGTTCAGAGTGGATAAAATATAAATAAAAATCCGCTCTTTTCAAAAAGTTTTTTACCGATGGCTCCCATCGACGCATTTCGTTTCCTTGAAAAAGTGGTTGAAAATCATCCGAATATTGTTTATGTTATGACTCGAAGCGATTTCTTACAAAGGATTCATCAGACGTGAATATGTTGATATTATTTGGATTTGAGTGATTCACCAGAGAAATCGCGTGCGGAATGGAATAAGGTTTGTACCTTAAGCGTAGTTCATTTTTATAAAGGAGTGATATATGCCCGAATCCCTTCTCTTCGAACTCAGTTCTGAAGGCCGATGCGGATACTCTCTTCCTCGTCTGGATGTTCCCGAAATCCCGCTCGACAAACTCATCCCCGTCGAATACCATCGGAAAAACGTAGCAGAGCTACCCGAGTTGAGCGAACTCGACGTGTTCCGTCATTTTGTCCATCTTTCGACGATGAACCACCATGTCGATAAGGGATTCTATCCTTTGGGGTCCTGTACGATGAAATACAATCCGAAGATAAACGAGAATCTGGCGAGACTCGATGGTTTCAGCTCTATCCACCCAACTCAGGAACCAAAGGACGCTCGGGGTGCGATCCGACTCATGGTTGAGCTTGGGGAATACCTCTGTGCCATTGCAGGCATGGACGGCATCACGCTTCAGCCCGCAGCCGGCGCCCACGGTGAGATGACGGGGATTAAAATCATTCGGGCGTACCACGAGAATCGGGGCCGTCCGAGACACAAGATTATTCTGCCCGATTCAGCCCATGGGACGAATCCAGCCAGCGCGACGATTTCTGGCTACGAGACTGTTCAGATTAAATCGACTGAAGAGGGATTGGTGGACATCGAGGATCTGAAGGCGCACCTGAATGAAGACGTGGCCGCATTCATGCTGACGAATCCCAACACATTAGGATTGTTCGAATCTCGTGTGATGGAAATCGCCAAACTCATCCATCATGCGGGCGCGCTACTCTACATGGATGGAGCCAACCTGAACGCCCTTTTGGGCATCGTCCGTCCGGGCGATATCGGTTTTGACGTCGTTCATTTCAACTTACACAAAACGTTCTCCACCCCGCATGGCGGAGGAGGTCCAGGAAGCGGCCCCGTTGGTGTGAAGTCGTATTTGGCGGACTTTCTGCCCGTGCCAATCCTTGTCCGTCAAGAAAATGAATTCATCCTTGAATACGACCGTCCCAAATCCATCGGGAAACTTCACGCGTTCTACGGAAATTTCGGCGTCATGGTGAAGGCGTACGTCTACATCCGTATGCTGGGGTCCGCAGGACTTCGAAAAATGAGCGAGAACGCTATCCTCAACGCCAATTACCTCATGCGCCGTCTAGAAAAACACTACCTATTGCCGCACAAACAGCACGCCATGCACGAATTTGTGCTCTCGGGAGATTGGCAGAAGGCGAAAGGCGCGAAGACGCTGGATATCGCAAAACGACTTTTAGACTACGGTTTCCATGCACCCACGGTGTATTTTCCGCTCATCGTCCACGAGGCGTTGATGGTCGAACCAACGGAGACGGAGTCCAAGGAAACGCTGGATGCGTTCGCCGATGCCATGATCGCCATCGCCCGCGAAGTTGAAGAGAATGCGGAGAGACTTCACGAAGCGCCCACGACGACTCCCGTTTCAAGGCTCGACGAGGGACTGGCTGCCCGTAATCTCGACGTAAAGTACGTTAAAGGAGCATGAATTCGACTGTGGAAGCTGTTCAAGGAAACAATTCTCTCACGAGAGAAACGAGATCCGAATCCATCCTCATCGTCGAGGATGAGACGAACAGCCGCTTCCTCCTGCAAACCTATCTCACGTCCGACGGATACGATGTCAAAATGGCGAAGAATGGAGAAGAGGCGTTAACGATGATCGCCGAAGATCCGCCGAGCGCCATCATCTTGGACATTCTTCTCCCTAAGATAGACGGATACGAAGTCTGTCGTCGATTAAAAACGTCGGAGAATACGAGTTTCATCCCCATCATTCTTGTGACGGCCCTGCGAGGAGACAAAGAACGCATTCAGGGGATCGAAGTCGGGGCGGACGATTTCATCAGCAAGCCGTTCAACCGAGTGGAACTCCTGACACGCATCAAGTCGCTCCTTCGAATTAAACGCCTTCATGAGGATTTAGAGCAGAAGGTGCAGGAGCTGGAGAAAGCCAAGGAAAAACTGCGCAAATTGGCCGTGACGGACGGTCTCACGGGTCTGTACAACTATCGGGCTTTTAGGCGCCAACTGCAGCTGGAAATATCGCGGTCCAGACGGTTTAAACTCCCATTCTCCCTGCTGATGATGGATATCGACCATTTTAAAGTGTACAACGACCGGTTCGGCCATCCCAATGGGGATGTGGTTCTCAGACGATTCGCCCGTTTGCTGCACATAAACATCCGTGATGTCGATACCCTTTCTCGGTACGGGGGCGAAGAGTTCGTCCTCATCCTTCCGGGAACGGATAAGGATTCTGCAAAATTTGTCGCAGAGAAATTGCGGAAACTGGTTGAGAAAACGTCCTTTCCCTTTGAGGAAAAGCTACCCACGGGCTGTGTGACGATGAGCATCGGCATCTCTTCTTATCCTCAGGATACACAGAACGAGGAGGAACTCATCCGCATGATGGATGAGGCGCTGTACAGAGCGAAAAAAAGCGGCCGGAATCGAACGGCGCTCGCACAAGCTTCCAAATGATTCGGTCAGTATCGAGAGGTTAACCCTTGGCTTCGAAAAGAAAAAAAATATTTTATCCGTTCCAGACATTCTGGAAAATCTTGTTGGTCACCCTTTCCATTTTCATCCTCGTCGTTGCTTATATCATGAAATCAGACAACCGAAGCGTGCAGGAGGATACGAAAGCATCCGTCGAAGCCGTCACGCTCTCACGTTCACGAGAAATCGCTCGAGCTGTGGAGAACGCTTTCATATTCCAGGCCGTAAACGATTTGAACGATCTTGCACAACTCCTCCAAGTGGATCGCGGAACAGAGGATCAAACCTTAGAGGGATGGTTGGCCCGGCAGAATGACGTCCTTTATATCTCTCTGTGGGTAGCCGACCGCAAGCTCCCGATTCGCGTGGCGAGAAAGGGGTTTTGGAATGAACCTCCTGTCCAAGACGCCACCCGCGGCGAGAGGCGCCGCGAATTCCTCGACTTTTTTTTAAATGAGGATTTCAGCACCACAAATGCGAATCGTTCCTGGTATGTGGGGTCCGTACTACCTCAAGATATATTGGGGTATCCGGTCGTACCCATCGGTGTCCGATTCCGAGATAGGGACAGAATACGGGCGTTGGAGATGAAGACTATTCCGAATCGCGTTGGAAACGCGATTCGTGAAAATATGGCGGTGGGAGAGACGTCGGCCATCCTGAGCGCCGGAGGGGATGTCCTGTTTTCGTCACCATCCGATGCGAAGCTCCACGATGGACCCGCGGATAGTACGACCGTAAGTTGGACGGGCGATTACGCAACCGTACGTTATCCTTTACCAAATCTTCCCTGGGTTTTTTACTTGGGACAAAAAATACAACCGCGCGAAGGACCGAAACCCATGCCCGATCGCGTTCTCTATATCGCGGCTGTGGGATTTATTATCGTGCTTCTACTCTCTGCATTGATATCGACATGGATTGACCGTCCCCTGAAACGCGTTCTGATTAAGGCCACGGAAATCGCCCGCGGCAACTTTATCCTCAGGGTTCCAAAACAAAAAAACAAGAACATCAACCAACTGACCAAGCTGTTCAACTACATGGCGGAGGAGATGGCCCATCTTCAGGGGCTTGATGTCGGAGAAATCATCAACGAAAAAAATAAAACGGAAACGATTCTCCGGAACATCGCAGACGGCGTCGTCGTCACCGATCCCGAGGATCGTATTCTTGTGATCAACGCAGTCGCGGAGAAGTGGTTCGGATTGAAAGAGAAGGCGGCATTCCATAAGCCCATTCAGGAGTGCATTCAAAACAAGCCTCTGATCTCTCTCCTTCAGGACGTTAAAAAAGGACGTCTTCGTAGTGCTGCGGAATTCGGTTTTGAAGTCTTCGGAACGGGGGAGAAACGGGTATTTCAAGCGCATGCGGCCCGCGTCCACAACCCAGAAGAGGATCTTGTCGGCGTCGTTACGGTCATCAGGGACATCACAAAGGAGAAGGAGGCGGATCGTATCAAGACCGAGCTGGTTTCCATGGTGGCTCACGAATTGAAATCACCTCTCACATCCATCTACGGTTTCAGCGAACTCTTGCTGGAGTCGAAGCTCGACAATCCCCAGGCCACCGAATACGCCAGAGTCATCCTGACGGAATCGACGCGCCTGACCGATTTGATCAACAAATTTTTAGACCTCTCCAGATTGGAAGCCGGGCGCACCGAAATACAGATGAGTCCGTTCGATCTGAGACAGGTCGTCGATAAAATCGTTGAAACATACCAAAGCCAGGCGGATAAAAAAGGGATTCGAGTCATCGTGGAGATTCCAGAAAATCTTCCATTGGCATACGGAGATTTGGACATGATTGAGCAGGTTTTGCTCAACCTGTTCAACAACGCCATCAAATACAGCCCGAAGCGATCGAAAGTGGGTATCGAAGCAAAAACGGAAGATGAAAAAATTCTGGTCAGCGTCATCGACAACGGATACGGCATTCCAAAAGAATCGCTTTCCCACATATTCGAAAAATTTTATCGTGTCTCGGAAACTGAAGGAACGGAGGAAATCGAAGGTTCCGGGCTCGGCTTGACGCTCGCGAAGGTGATCGTGGAAATGCACAAAGGGACGATCAAAGTGAACAGCCGACTCGGAGTCGGGTCGGTTTTTAGTTTTACTCTTCCCAAGGCCGAGATGAAATAAAAATGGCACAAAAGTCAAACCAGAAGACAATTTTACTCATCGATCCGGATCCCAATACAGATGTGCTCCTGAGGTCCGTCCTTACGAATAACGCATTCCGCATCGTTACGGTTTCTTCGGGTCGAGAGGGTTTGAGCGCAATACCCAAAGAAGAACCGCATGTCATTATCTCCGGTTATCACACAGATGATCTGGATGGCGGAGCGATTTTTAAGGAATTCGTCAAGAATCCGAAATTTGAAAAATGCCGTCGCACGCCGTTCATCCTATACTCTGATGCGGAGTTCAGAGATCAATACGGCCAAGAATTTCTCGACCTGGGTTTGAACGGCTGGTTTACGAAACCGTTAGGCGCTCACGAATTCCGCGAAATCTTGATCAACCTCTTCATGCTCCAGGAGACTTTCCACAGGAATCGAGAGTTGCAGCAAGAAGTGAAACGTTCGGAATACCGCTACCGTGACCTGTTGGAGAATGCCAACGATTTTATTTTCACATTGGACGATGAGGGCACATTCGTCTATTTGAACAACCGATTCTCACCACTTACGGGATGGGACAAGGAAGACTGGTCCGGGAAACCGTTCCTTTCCCTTATCTCACCCGAAGATAGAGATACCGCACTCGAGCACTATCAAATGGCCCATCAGGGGAGAGCGCGTATCTTTGAGGCACGTATCCTCGGAAAGGAATCCGATGCTTCCGTGCTTTCGTTCAATATCACACCCATTTTTGAGCGGGGATCGATCGTGGGATCCATCGGAATTGCGCGTGACGTGACAGAGCAGAAGATGATGGAGAAAGAGATCCTCGACCTGAAGAATTTCAACGAAAGCATAATCCAGAGCATGGAAGCGGGCTTGCTAACGACGGATTTGGAAGGCAAGATTACTTCCCTGAACGAGGGCGCTGAGAGAATATTGGGATGGAAAGCCGGGCAGGCCGTAGGGAAACAGATCAAATCTGTTCTGAAACCCCAGGAAGTCGATTTTTTACTCTCGAATCCTCCGCCGCCGGGATCGCTTCCATACAGCAGGGAAACAGAACTCACGGTCAAAACGGGTAAGAAAATCGCCATCGGGTTCACGACGACGGATCGCATCGACAACACCAATCAAAAGGTGGGAACTATCGTTTCCTTCCGCGATATCACGCTACTCAAGCAGATGCAGTCGGAAGTCATCCGCATGGATCGGCTGGTATCGCTGGGAGTGCTGGCATCGGGCATTGCTCATGAAATCAAGAATCCTCTCGCAGGGATCAAGACAATGGCTCAGGCATGCGAGGAAGAATTCAAAGAAAACGATTCGAGAAGGGAATACCTGACCCGCATCGTCCGTCAAGTGAACCGATTGGACGATCTGTTGAAGACGTTCTTCGCTTACGCCCGTCCTAAGACGCCGGATCGCAGACCCCACAAGCTGTCTGAAATTCTTCGAGAAGTGACCGGACTCATTTCCCCGAAGATGATGAACAAAGGAATTTCATTCGTCGAAGCGTTCGAAACCGATCTGCCGGAAGTCATGGTAGATTCTCAACAGATGCAGCAGGTATTCCTCAATCTGATTCTGAATGCGGTCGAGGCCATGCCCGACGGCGGAGAATTGGTCGTTTCAGCCAAGACGATCCAAAAACCTCAGGTCGGCCTCATCCGAAGCAGCAAAAGAGCAGCGCCTGATGGTCGTGTTTTCGTGGAGATCGTCGTTTCCGATACAGGCGTCGGTATCGATTCGGAAAAAATCGATACGATATTCGATCCGTTTTTTACGACG
>JBDRSZ010000325.1:0-3481 GCA_043824415.1 bacterium
AAATTTGTCGTACGAGGTCACCGAAGAGGACTTACGGCTGGCTTTTGAACAATTCGGGCAGGTTGAATCCGCAACCATTATAAAAGACAAGTATAGTGGTCAATCAAAAGGATTTGGATTCATGGAGATGGCCTCTAAAGCCGAAGGGCAGTCTGCAATCGAGGGCATGAATGGCAAAGAGCTAAAAGGAAGAGCGCTTAACGTGAATGAGGCTCGCCCTCGCACTGAAAATCGCGGTAGTAGAGGAGGATACGGCGGTGGCCGATGAGTAAATGTCTTGAAAAACATATGAATGCTGTATAATGTATAGAGTTGCACTCGACATCAAGTCGAGATGCAATGTGCGGTTGCCTGCCTGCCGCAGGCATGGAACTAAGACAGAGGGGGGTACTCACTCGGCGAGGCGTTCTTCACCTCGCCGAATTGATAGCTGAAAGTGAATGACACCTCCGGCAGTACAAATTAGAAAGTAGGGTGGGCACTTGTGTGCCCACCATTTTTATGACATCAACATTTTGGATGTTCCTTTTATTCAGGATTCATAAGACCTATACTCATCCTCCCCCACCTGTAGAATCAGCTTGACTCTGATCGGTTTTATTTGTACAATGTACTTGTACATTTGAATCCCGCCAGAGGCGGGCAAGGGTTTAATTCCCCGATCCTTGGGGCGTTCAATGTTTTTGTTTTTAATACCCCGCTGCTTGCGGTGGGGTAGTTCATTCGCAGAAGGAGTGACCTATGGAAACGGTAGCAGTGAGCGAGCTGCGCTCCAATTTAATGCGTATTCTGAAAAGGATCGAACGTGGGTCGATTATTACAATCACTTCGAGGGGACGTCCCATCGCACGTATGTTACCTCCGGAGAATTCTATGATGGAAGCTCGGGAAAAACTGAAAACCATACGGGAGACTGCTTCCGTTGGTGATGTGGTCTCTCCCATCGATGAGGAGTGGGAGGCTATGAAGTGATTGTCCTGGATACGCACGTCATCCTATGGGATGCCTTGAAGCCTGAATTGATTCCAAACAGAGCAAGGAAAGCTATCCAAAGGGCGAACGACACGGATGCTATTATTTTCTGTGATATTTCTCTTTGGGAAATTGCTATGCTTATGAAAAGGAGTAAAGTCGATGTCGATGTTAAATATAAAGAATTCGTCCTATTGTTATTGGCAGCGAATAAATACGTCCTCCAGGGTATCACCCCTGAAATTGCTGATTTGGCCGTAAATCTGCCTATTGAAATCAACCGGGATCCCGCTGATCGGATTATATGTGCGACTTCGATCATCTCAAAGGCCGATTTGGTCACAGCGGATAAAAATTTATTGAATGCAAAAGCTGTTCAAACGATTTGGTAGATTTCGAAATGCGATTCATTTGAATAAGTCCGAGGGACTCCGTAGCAGGGGGATTCGCTTTTAATACCGCCAGAGGCGGGCAAGGGTTTAATTCCCCGCTCATTGGGGCTTTCAAATGTTTTTGTTTTTGATACCCCGCTGCTTGCGGCGGAGTAGTTCATTCCATCGGTCCATATTGCCATGTTATCTCATAATAAATAGCCGAAGGTGAATAACACCTTTGGCGACATAAATTGGAGTGCAACACTTCGCTTTTGCCCACCCTACAATCTCTATTCATCAATGGTTCATCTTTTAATGGGAGATAGTCCTCGACAATCTTCCCATTTTTTATTATATTCGTTGAATGATTTGAACAGCAGGGTGGTATGTTGCGCAGTATTCAAAGACTGACGAAGCATTCGATCATTTATGGCATCGGGTATATCTTTCTTGCTCGGCGAGGTGTTTTTCACTTAGCCGAGTGGGCCCATGTATGGTATCATTAGAACATAATGTTTAGACCATTGACTGGAGGAAACGGGAATGGATGTTACTCTGCCGCTTGATCGAATGACGATTGCGGAGAAGCTCCGCGTGTTACAGGAGATTTGGGAGGATCTTTGCCACATGTCAGAGGACGTTCCCTCTCCTTCATGGCACGCTGATGTCCTGCGTGCTCGCGAGGAACGCATCCGTCAAGGCAAATCTGAATTTGTCGACTGGACAGAGGCCAAGCGCAAGATTCAAGATTCTACCGGATGAAGGTCCAAATCCTTGACGAGGCCCAACAGGACCTTGTTGACGGTTTCCGCTTCTACGAGAGCCAATCTCTGGGATTAGGTGAATACTTTCGCGATTCACTCTTCTCTGACATCGACTCATTGCAAATATATGCGGGTATTCATGCGTTACACTTTGGCTACCACCGACTCCTCGCCAGGCGCTTCCCCTATGCTGTATATTATCGAGTCGAAGACAATGCTGCTCGAGTGCGGGCCATTCTGGACTGTCGGCGGGATCCCGTGTGGATTGAAAACCGATTGACGTAGATCCTGAACAAGTCGGGTGGGTTTGTCATTAGGGCCTCATTGGTATAAATTGGGGGGCTTTTACCCACCCAATAATCTCAATTCATAAATGGTTCATCTTTTAATGGGAGATAGTCCTCGACAATTTTCCCATTTTTTATTATATTCGTTGGGCGTTGATGAACATGAGGGAATATGTTACAGAGCATTAAAAGACTGACAAAGCATTCCTTCGTTTACGGTATCGGACATATCGTGAGCCGGTTTATGGGTTTCCTGCTCCTCCCGATCCATACGAACGTGTATCTTCCGGAAGTCTACCGCACTCCGGCGCTTCTTTTTTCTTCCATCGCTATTCTGAGCATCCTGTTCAGCTACGGCTTGGATGTGGCTTTTCTCCGATCTTTTATTCTTGAGGATAAGAAAGAGAAAAGGCAAATCATTTTCAGCACGGCCTTCTGGATGATTTTGGTAACGGGCACATGCTTCGCTTTGTCGATGATCTGCTTTCCAGCGCTTTTTTCAAAGGCCATTTTCAGGAGTGGGGAATTTGTGATGCTCATCCGGCTGGCCGGCGGTATTCTTCTGACGGATGCGCTCTGCCTGCTTCCTTTTTTAGTCCTCAGGGCGGAGGAGCGGTCCACGCAATTCATCGTACTCCGGTCCCTGAATATCGCGGTGAATCTGGGATTGAACATCCTGTTCGTCGTCATCCTGAGGCGGGGCGTGGAGAGTATTTTCGTGGCCAACCTGATTGCTTCCTCGTTCACGCTGATGACTCTGCTCCCTATCATCATGCGCTGGCTTCGTCCGATGTTCGAGAAGGAAATGCTATTCGAACTTTTCCGGTTCGGGCTGCCGTACATCCCGTCGCTGCTGGCAGTCAATATCGTGGAACAGATCGGGCGGTTTTTTTTGGACAGGATGGTGGGCGAGGAGGCGACTGGCGTTTTTAGCGCCGGGTATAAGCTGGGGATGTTCATGGCTCTTGTCGTGGCGGCGTTCCGGTTCGCGTGGCACCCGTTCTTTCTGAGCACGGCCAAGGAGCAGCCCGAGGAGGCGCCTGGGATTTTTGCGCGTGTACTGACTTATGTTCTTATCGTGACC
>JBDRSZ010000326.1:0-8631 GCA_043824415.1 bacterium
GCACCATTAATTTCATAACTTCTAGTAAATTTTTTTTGGTCTAAATTATAAAAAACTAGATACATATTACCATAGAGGTTGCCCATAATCAGATATCTTTTAAACTGGGCAAACTTATTGCAACCAATAGATTTTTTATCAACACCTGGCCCAAGCAAGCTGTCAGGTGTATTACTATAGTTAATTAACAACCATTGATTAGTGGTTAAATCAATAATAGTTGTGCCAAAAGCGCTTGGGTTAGGGCTGGAGCTGAACACGCTGGCAAACAGAGTATGGGTTGGTTTGTCATAAGATAATGCCCGGACATGATAGATTAAGCCTGGAAAATGAACCATGTTTAATTCATTAGGCCCAATTAATGTTCCGTCTGGTTTTAAACACCACAATCCGTCCCAACCGCCAAACCAGATGTTGCCAAACTTGTCTACGCAAATAGCTTCATGCCCGACATCATAGCCATAGATGTCGTGCCGTCCTGAATTGACTCGCAGGTTGTCCAGAATTATTTCAAATTTCATGGGCGTGTATTTTAATACCACACCCACTACCTGGTTGTTTTGGTTATATCCATTACCTACCCCATACCATATTTGATTATCTTTCCAATAATCATAAAATCCGAATAATGTTGCGACAAGTTCATGTTTTTTTACCTTACTTGGTGCGAATTTTATAATACCTCCACCATTACTAATAAAGACATTCTGTGTATTCTGGTCATAAAATAGAGAGAAAAAAGGATTAGACCACCACAGAGTATCACCATCATTAAAATTGTCTTTCTTAAACCAACCAATACCACTTTGACCAGCCCACCACAATGTGTCATCTTTAATATCAAGGGACAAAATAGGTTTGTCTAACTGTTTCTCTGACTCCAATTCAATTCGTAAACTATCCTGATTTTGACTCAAGGCCTGTCCAGCTAATAGCAGGACAACCAAGCCAATCAGCAATATCATTGCCATCTTTTTCATTTTATGAGCCGCTTTATTTTTTGCTTTACTTGTTTCTTCTATTATTTCAATAAATCAATTTCAACAAAAAAGCCGACTACTCTATAGGTTATATTACACCTATTGAATTCGGCAGTAAAATGGGAAAAAATATAAACACAACCGCCCTCTCTAAAGTTTGCTACTCGCCTCTCCCGTGAGACAGATAAGCCACTTTAGAACTGAGGCTTTTGATTACTCGAATAGTATAAATGATTCCATTGAATAAGTCAAGAGAAAAATAATGAAGAATTTTTTCTCCTCCCCTTGTGGGAGGAGATTAAGAGGAGGGGGATTTTTTTATACTCACACCCTCTCCCCTGCCTGCGGCAGGCAGGTTAATCCTCTCCCTCAAGGGAGAGGAAAATTTTATAAGCACAAACCAAAAGACCCCAGCCTTTTTAAAAAGACTGGGGTCTTTTGTATCCCAATTTATTTTTAAATCCACAACCGTCTATTTCTTGGCCTTCTCCATCTCCTCCTTCAGCTTCTTCAGTTGATCCCTGTAATACTTTGTGCTGGGCTGGAGATCGACGGCCTCTTCTAAAGCCTTCTTCGCCTCCTCATAATTCTTCAACTTCCAATGCACGCTTGCTAGCGCATTCCAGATATACGGCTGTGGCGACAACTCCACGGCTTTCTTCGCAGCAACGAGGGCGCTTTCGAGATTCTTTTCTTCCCTGGCCCAGAAATTCGCATACGCGTAAAGATCGCGGCTCTTGTCCATCCTGTCCTGGATGAACGCCGGCCCGAAAATAGCCAGAGCCTCGTCCTCTTTTCCCATCTTCAGGTAGATGGCGGCAGCGCAGGATTTATAATCGCTGTTCTCCGGATCATTCTTCATGGCAATCTGGATCATCTCTAAGGCATTCTCAAGATTCTCGCCCCGCTGAAGCCAGAACGTGGCGTAGTAGCTGAGGTCGCTCAACAGATCCCGGATCTTGCCGTTGATATAATTGTTGCCGTATTCTTTATACAGCTTCGTCGTATCCCCCTTCGCGGCAAGAATCTCAGCATACTGACGCACATAGTATGGGATGCTTCGATGCGACAACTCTACCATTTTCTCCGCAGCCTCAGCGCCGCGGTCTAAATCCGTATTCTTCTGCTTGCAGTATCGAACGTAGTAAAACAGCAAATCCGGTTCTTCTGGATACTTCTCAAGGATATCCTCGAAGAAAGACTTTGCCTCGTCGGCGGGTGCATATCTCAGATAATAATTGAACAACGCACCATACGCTTGCTTCATGAGCGGGCTTTTCGGAAATTCTTTAGTGAACTCGATTAATTCGATAGGTTGTCTCTCCCGGGCGTTCACTAAATTCATATACCACTTGGCTTGGGCGAGGTCGAACTTGGCATGTTCGTACAGAGAGACTTCCTCTTTCGAAACGCTCGGCGGCACAGCGATTGTTTTCGCTTCATCGGCTTTCTTCAACACACGCTCATAAAGATCGACCGCCTTCTCGGACATCTCATTGTCGTACCTCGAATCGTACTTCCGAGCAAGAAGAAACGCCGTCAGCAGGTCATCCGAATTTTTCTTGTTTTTCGCCAGCAGGTTGATGAAATTGTTCTCCCCCTGGAATGCCTCATCCAAATCCTCCTGGAAGCGATCCGCGTCCCCGAAACCCACGACGCGGTCGATTTCCGATCCGTCCGGTTTGGCAATCAATACCGTGGGTGTTCCACGGACTTTGTATTGCTCATAAAGCTTCTCGCCCGCTTCTTCATCGTTCACAGCGCGGACGAGGATGAAATGTTTGTTGAGATAAGGAAGGTATTGCGAGGCCCCGAAATATTGCTGATCCAGCAATCTGCACGATCCTCACCCATCCGAATAAAAATCGATGAGCACGTGCTTGTTCTCCGCGGCTGCCTTGGCCTTGGCCTCCTCGAAAGAGCCCTTGAACCACTCGGTGCCCTGCGCGAACAACGACGATGCCAGCAGGATCAGAACGATAGTTACGAACGCTTTTCTCATGCCAGAATCCTCCATGTTGGTTGATGATAAACGACGTTTAATAAAGATACACAAATCTGAGCTTAAAAGTCAAGGATTATACCGGTGTGCGATGCTCCTTCAAATGCGCCCACAGGTCCATGAGGATCTTCATGAGGATGAACAGCATAAGGCCGGCGGTCCGCGTCCGGAGGGCGATAATCAGGAACGCCCCGATGACGAGCGTGAGGTGCATCAACACAACGCGTCCGTAGGGCAGGCTCATCAGTTTTGATAGCGAATAATTCCGGTACTCTCCTTTTCGCAGGTAATTCGTAACAAAGGAGTAGCCGTGACTGAAAAACAAGGCAAGTATCGCATAGAGAATATACTGCTCCCGTGCCAACTCCCACAGCATGTTCAGGCTGAATGTGTTTGTGGGACCGAGAACACCCCGTCCGAAGAGAATGACCACAAAAACACCGTGAGCTGCTGTGAAACCTCCATAGTGGACAATGAAGAAAGGAATCATGAAAACTTTATGGATCCATGGCTCCGTCTCCTCGGGTTTGCACGCGATCATCCTAAGCACATTATAGAAACCGATGATCACATTCTCAGACCAGAAGAGGAGCATGATGGGGAAGACATCCCATCCCAAAAAGAGAACGCCGAACACCGGGTAGAGATTAACCAGGATGAGAGCCAGAACGGATGAAGGTTGAGATTTGATTTTTAGCATGAGCCGATCGTTTGATTTTTGGTCTGATGAATTCACAAACCACGGATGAACACGGAAAAAAACACGAGAAATAAAATACAGTTAAATCGGATGATAATTGTGTTCCTAATTATTTCGTGTAATTCTCTTCATTTTAATCTAATGTTTTTTCTTTGTCTGTGCTGTTCCGTGTTGATCCGTGGTGAATCATTCAGGCTATGATTCCGTCATATGCATGCGTTCGGCCACGAACTCAGCCAAATCCTGGGTCTCCTCGACTGCAGCGTTCAGCATCATCATACATTCAGGGCAGGCGGTAACCAACACCTGAGCGCCGGAGGTTTTTATCTCAGCCTTGCGCTCTTGGTCGATGCGATGCTTCACTTTCTGCTCCCGCACAAAACCGGCACTGCCGCCTCCGCAGCAAAATGACTTCTTGCCGTGACGAGATAGTTCTAAGAACGAACATCCGGACTGCCGGATCACGGTGCGCGGCGCATCGTAGACATTCTCGTAGCGGCCCAAATAACAGGGATCGTTATAGGTCACCGTACGGGCGCTGTCCCTTGACGTCTTTAATGTAATCGCGCCGGAAGCAATCAGCTCCGCCAGGAATTCAGAATGATGAATCGCGTCCACCGTGAAATCGCTTTGCAGAGTCGGATACTCCCGGCGCAGCGTGTGCAGGCAATGCGGACACGGTGTAATCACTTTACGGATTCCATGTTCCTGCAGTGCGGAAATATTCTTACGGGAAAAATTCTGGAATTGCATTTCCTCCCCCTGGCGGCGCGAGTGATGGCCGCAGCACGCCTCCGCTTCCAGCACGCCATAACTGATATTGGCTTGGTTTAAAATTTTGATCATCGCTGCGACGCTGCTGCGGGCATCGGCGTTGTAGGCCCACACGCAGCCCAGCCACAACAGGTATTCGGACTTCCCTTGAACGAAAGGCGGAATCTTGAATTCCTTGACCAATTTTTTACGCACGTCGGCTCTGGTCGCAAACGGATTTCCCGTGCGTTCCATCGTTTCCAGAAAATCAGTGGCGACCATTCCCGTGCCCATGGTGAGGGCCTGCGACCGCTTCGCGCCCATGAGCACTTGCAAATGCTCGATGCCCGCGGGACATACACCCTCACACGCGCCGCAGCTCGTGCATTGTCCGAGTGCGGTCACGGAAATGATATCACCGACTACCGAAGGAATCGGGCCGTTCGTCTGCAGCGCAGCGCGTCCGGCCAGAATGAAATCTTTAGGATTGAGTTCCTGATCGCAGACTGCGGCCGGGCATTGATCCGTACATCGCTTGCATTCTACACACGTAAGAAAATCCATGCGCATCTTCCAGGGCACGGCAGCCATGTTTTCAAGTCCTAAGGTGACCCCGGCATCCTCCGCGAGCTTATCCATGTCGAGATGCAAGGGCATATAATCGCCCAAAAGGTGAGTCCGGAAAAAAATAGTGATGGGCGTCATCACGATGTGAAAATGTTTTGACCGCAGGATAAGATGCGGGAACACGATGATAATCCCCACATGCAGCCACCAGTTGGCTTTCTCAACCAACGGTTGAGCCTGCATCCCATTCAGGTACGTCAGCATGAGCAGTAGAATAAGCAATGCCACCAATCCTGAACTATAAGATTTCGGATCTGGAGAGAATTTGATCAACACAAAACGGCGGAATGCTAGTCCGATGACTGCGAGACTTACCAAAATTGCGATCCCGGCCAGAAAATATTTAAAAGCAGGCAAGGCACTCCCGAGCAGAGGCTCTAAGAATGGCACTCTGACAGCTTCGAGAAAATGATCGATGGTTTCAAATGCAAATACCAGGAACCCGAAAAACACGACTGCATGCATCAAGCCGGCAATGGGGCGGCCGCCGATCACACGTGATTGCAGAAAGACTTCTTTCATCAGACGCAAGAAACGTCCGCCCAGTCGATCCGTGCGCTTGCGGTCGGAGGGACCTGCTGCGATCAAGCGTATTTTCTTGTACAAATCTTTGACGAATGATGCGACAGTACCTGCCACGAGCACTGTGAGCAGGATTTGTTCCCAGGTTTTGAATTGCATTTTCTTGCCCTCACCAGTCCGAGTTCAGCTCACTCTTTATAACGGATGTGCATGAGGCACTGATACACATCTCCCATCTCCGGAATGATTGCTCATCCGTTCTTAACCAACACCATACTGTATCGTCGGCAGGGTGTGAAAAGAGAGAGTAGAAACGGGTGCGATTATTATACAGCCCTGCATTTTATAACACAGGGCACGATTCTCCTGCTCCCAAAAAAATCCAGATAAACGTCTAAAAATACAAAAATCGAACTGTAAAAGTCAAGATAAAAAGCGAGCTGATTGAATTTTATTTTTAATCATGATACTGGGAAAGCATACATAAGAACATACATTCCTGTATGTGTTCTTCATCATCTGGATTTAGAACGGCTGGGTGAAAACATCTCTTCGAGTTGGAAAGGATCGTCTGGTTTCTTTCCTCGCTATAACGACAAGATGCCCTCTTGAAGAAGGATCGTCGATTTCCCAGGTCACGATTGAGAATCCCGATTGCTCGATGAGAGAAATACTTTTTTCAGGTGCATATCCGCTGTAAAAAAACGTCTGCCCAAGCATCTCGGACGTCCCCTCCCATTCGGAACCTCCCAGAGAGACGAGCAGAAACCCGTCCGAGTCGAATGAAAATCCTTGGCAATAAGATCGTATGAATTCATCATTAATTGTATGGTTCGATTACATCAGAGACTTTTCCTGCCGTCGCAGGTGTTGTTCAACTTCGGCAAACATTCGGATAGTCAAGAAACAATCGTCCAGAAATCTGAGGAATACCTTGCAGAGCTATAAAAGAAAATTGATCGCAACTGAAATGAAATGCAAAGTTGATGGAAATATAAAGTGTTTCACCGACAAGCCACCAAGAGATATTTCAATGATGCCGCGTGATAGAGCAAACATCAAAGATCAAAAAACCGATCCGAGGTGAAATCCGGTTGAAACCATTGTTTTATGTGCCCGATCGTTTACATTGATAATTATTTGCTATAATTTTAAGTTAGACAGATGCAGATAAACTTTTATAAATTTTCTTGATAAGTTTTTGTTTATCATCATTTGCTGTCATTGATCCAGCCCAATCGTTGAAAAGCCGCGAGCGGGCATGCCACACTCGTCAGATAGACTGCATTCTGTCGATAATCACCATCGGGATGGATGCATTCGTACGGAGAGCCATATTCATCTCCTTGGCGAAAATCACCGGCTCGCAATTCCTCGACGTATTGGAGTGCAAGCTCGCGTGAGGCTTCAGCATCCACTTGAGCGACTGCATAGCAAACCCATCCTGTCGGCGTGTTCCAGTAGGCTCCGTTTTGATATCGGTTCTTAGAAAATGCACTATTAACAGTCTGCTCCCATGCACTTAGTTCGCTGAATTCATAGTCGGTGGGCACATGTCGAATGTTGCCTTTCCATGCGATCGTACCATCGGATAAGGCACGAGAAAGCGCTCGGGAAACTTGCATTGCATTTCGTTCTCCCAGCGCGCCGGAATATACGGCGAACGCTGACCCCCATACATCGGGTTGCGCGCTCTTACCTGTGCTTGCTCGAAGCAGTCCACTTTCATGGATAAAGGTAGTTTGTATATCTCTTGATATTTTACTGGCCAATGATCGGTACTGTTCTGCTTTTTGTTGTAATCCGCATATTTGATACAGGTCTGCCAACTGCCCAGCAGCCCGGTACCTGAGTATCGAGCAGAACAAAAGGTATCCTGTATGCACAATGCTGTCAGTGAAGCCAAATGATACGCCCCGTTTTTTCTCTTCGCACCATACAAGTTCACTTCCATCCTTAACGGTAGGGACAGTGAAAGCCAGCGCCAGCCTATCGAGAAGGCTCATCCCATCGATGACTTCCTGAAAAATGGACTTCCGCCCATATGCGACTGCCAAATGCCAAGCGATTTCTACGAAATAAAAGTGGTCGTCTAGACTGGGGTAGTACCCCCATGGCTGTCCTTGTGCTTCGAACTCATAAGTTCCAGGGAAGTAAATGGGTTTCGAATCTAAAGTAATGTGATCGGCGATTGCCCCCCGTGGTACAAGACTTCCCGTTGGCGTCAGCCAATCTTCTTGCGCCTGGCAATGTGCTGTCAGTAACAGAGCATGCTCTATCTCTTCAGGGGGAATAAGTCCGCATTCAAGAGACATCGTAAAATCCCTGATCCAGAAGGCCGGATAGCAATTCCGGCCGCCGGGCCGAATTAAAGTTCCCCCTGTTGTGTTCGGGCCACGTCCAGCTACAGACTCTCCCTGCCGCACTCGAGATGCGTTAAGAACCTCTCCAGCTAAATCTTCAAGAAAAAGCATGGCTTCACGAAGTTGAAGTTGCTCATTGGCCATGCGATGTCGACTTTCCTTTTTACATGATATGAATAGAAGAATGATGAGTGGAATAAAAAAAATCAACTTTTTCATTTTTTTGTCTTTCTAATTTTAGCACATAATGGTTGTTTCACGGACGCGCCCAACCGGTAACCGTCCAAGTTTCTAACACTACAAAATAATGATATGGAATACTACTTATAATGAGTCCACATTCCAAGTATTTTTATCGTTTTTTGTTCTTCAATGATTTGGTAGACAATCCGGTGTTGAATATTAATACGGCGAGAGAAGGCTCCTGACAAGTCGCCGATAAGCTTTTCAAGGGAGGGTGGGGTCTGGTAGGGATCTTCTTCAAGAAGTTCTAAGATTATAAGAGCTTTTCTCTTTAATCCTGAACTACTTACTTTTTTCGCATCCTTCTGGGCTTGTTTCGTATAGACTATTTTCCATTTCACCAGTCAAGTTCCTTAGAACATTCTTCAACAGGTGTTTCAAGTCCATCTCGAATTGATTCACGCATGCCAGGAATGGAAAGCAGGAAAAGAGTCTCCTGAA
>JBDRSZ010000327.1:0-5673 GCA_043824415.1 bacterium
ATTTTGATTGGATCAACAGTCAGTACGAAGGAACCACAGAAGCCCAAACCCTCACCAACATGGATTTTTTTCAGTGGCTTCACGACGAATACGGCATGATCCTCGACGTCTACGCCCTCGACGTCGGAAACATCGACGACGGTCCCTACACGGCAGGCGTCGGGCGCCTCATCCCCTACCATTACGGAACCATGCAGTCAGAAGAATTCCGCGCCCAATTCCCCGACGGGTTCGCGCCCCTGGGAAAAAAAGCTGCTGCATTCGGCGGTCGTCTGGCCGTTTGGATGGGTCCCGACGGATTTGGAGATACGCAGGAGGAGGAAAAGGCCCGTGCAGACATGCTTATATCACTCTGCCGGGATTACAATTTCATCGCTTTTAAAATAGATGCCGTAGCCGGTCAACTCAGGCCGGAAAAACAAGAAATCTTCCTGCGAACGATCAATACCTGTCGGACTTTCTGCCCGGACCCTATGGTTCTGAACCACCGCGTAAATTTTGGATCCGCCCAGCCTGTCGTGACCACATCCTTGTGGGAAGGAGTGGAAACCTACATCGATGTATTCATGCCCAATGACAGAACGGCATCGCATCACAGGGCCGGCTCTCTGGCCCGCGAACTGCCGCCCGGATTGACGAGAAAACTCGAGGACCATGGCGTCTGCCTTTCGTCCTGTTTGGATTATTGGGAGGACGATTTGGTGCTGCAGGCCTTCAACCGTTGCCTGCTCCTCGCTCCTTCCATTTACGGCAATCCCTGGTTTTTACGCGACGACGAATTCCCGAAGTTTACGCGCATCTTTAATCTCCACAGAAGATACAGGGACATCCTCATTGACGGCATCGCATTGCCGGAAGAAAGGTACGGTCCTTTCGCTGTTTCCAGGGGAAGCGGCCAAGTCAGATTGATCACCTTCCGAAACCTGACTTGGAACACAAAAACCTACCATGTCCGGCTCGATGACAGCATCGGCCTTCAGAAAAATACAAAAGTGGAAGTCCGGCAGCTCCATCCGTCCGAGCACATTCTCGGTGATTTTCAATGGGGAGATGAAGTGGATGTGAAAGTGCTGCCCTTTCGCTCCTGTTTGATTCTCGCCTCCACACAGCCTTCGGATGAATTGGGAGTCTCGGGCTGCAACTATGAAATCGTTCGGGACGCACCCGGCAAACCGGTCGTCATCAAACTTTTGGGCTGGCCTGGAAGCACCGCCAAAATTCGACTCATCTCCGGAAACCGGAAGTTTCAATCGGCGCATCTCGATGGTATTGAACAAAAAAATCTACGCATGGGGAAAGAAATCAGTGTAAAATTTTCCGGAGAATCGTTTAAAGAACCGTGGCATAGAAAAATCGGCGATCTGAAACCCTGCCAGATCCCCGCCGATGCCGAAGCGCTTTACGAGGCCACCTGCTTTTCTGCGGACAACAACGCGTTGGAAGTAAGATCGGTACAGAGATCCGGGCCCAGCCGCATTCCACAAGTCATTGCAGCTCGCAAGGCGTTCTTCGAAAAAAGGATGTTTGTTAACAGGGGCATCTGGGATAAAAACCTTTTCGACGACGATATAAACACATTCTTCATCGCCAGGCTGGACAAACGCGCTCTGCGCGTCGATTTGGGTGACCCCGTACGGTTGGATCAATTGGTCGTCAAAATCAGGGACAGGCAGGAGCACGACCTGAATCCGGTCCTGAATACATTCGATGAAGACGCATCGGCTGAGGTTTCTTCGGACCTGAAAACATGGACGCGTCTCGATCTTGGCTTTAAGGGGAAAGGAACGATCGCCCTCGCGAAGGTGCCGCCCGATCTTCCCATACGCTACTTGCGCATCCACGGCGCTCCTCAGAGAATCGCAGAAATCGAAGCTTCCCTGAACGGACAAACATTGAACCAATCCAAATGGCGCGCTTCGAACCTCTTTCAGTCGTACTCGGACAAACCCGCCGTTTCAGCCTGGTTCTTGTCCTTTCATCCGAAGGAAATCCGGAAAAACAGCATTCTCGCCGTGGCCCTCAATGGACACCACGGGAACGAAGGAGCATACGCCGCACTCCGCGTGAACGGCAAATATATCGGAGCGCCGGACAGGAGTGTCTCTTTTCCAAGCAATACCTGGGAATACTTTAACGTGGAAACGGACAGCCATTATACCTACTATTTTCCTCTCGACCCATCCATGGTCGGGAAAAATATTGAAATCGTCGTGCTAATACTAGAAGGCGGATGCAACGAAGTGAGCCCGGAGGCATGGATCACAGCGTATCCGATTCCTTTCGCAAGCCGCGAACTCATCCTTTTCGAAACCACTGAATTGAAAAATGAGGAGAAGTGAAAATGAAAAGAATCGCTACAGAAATCTTGTCGCTGACCATTTGTTTGATTATTCTACTCACAGGATGCAATCAGAATCGCTCGGCAATTACGACCGGTTCTTTATTCGAAGAAATGATCGACATGACAAAGTTGACCTCTTTCCCGGAACCCGCTTTTCGCACCGTGCAATACTCTTCTTACGATCATCGGAGCACGCTTCCGGGCGGCCCCGACTGGTTCGCCAATGCCGACGGTTTCGGCGGAGAGCCCATTCCCAATTTCGAGAAAGTATTGAAAGCGCCCGATGAGAACGGCGTGGGCGAATACCTGATCGCCGACGTAAAAGGCCCGGGCGCCGTCGTCCGTCTGTGGACCGCATCCATTTCGGGAACGCTTCGGGTGACGCTCGACGGCTCGGACCAGCCACTATTCGACGGCAGCGCGGACGACTTCTTCCGCCGCCCTTACGCCGCTTTTTCTGAAATGGAGCATATCGACAGGGAGCGTTTCGAAAAGACGGTCTATCAGAGAGACGCCTCCTACGCGCCCATTCCCTTCGTCAAACGTCTACGCGTAGTCTGGACGGGCAACGTGAAAGAAATCCATTTCTACCAGTTCCAGGTGCGACTGTACCAGAAAGGCGCGTCCGTCGTCTCCTTCTCTCCCCAGGACATCGCACGATATGCAGAGCTTATCGATAGGGTAACGCTCGCCCTCTCTAATCCCGATGAACATCTCGACATGCACTCCGATGAAGCGCCCAGATCTTTCACCTCTGCGGTTGCCCCCTCAGAAAAAAAGGAGATGATCCATTTGGACGGCCCAATGGCAGTGGAAAAGCTCACCCTTCGACTCCGAGCTGAGGATATGGATAAAGCTCTGAGGCAGACGCTCCTCCTCGTGGAATGCGACGACTATCCCGACGCCCAAGTCCAGGCGCCCGTCGGCGATTTCTTCGGAGCCGCCCCCGGCGTGAATCCTTACACCTCTCTCCCCTTCACGGTCCGTCCCGACGGCACGATGATCTGCAGATTCATCATGCCGTTCGAAAAATCCTTCCGGCTGACACTGGACAACCAGGGAGACCAAGAGGTTTCCGTCGAAGGAACCGTCCTCCCCATGCCATTCTCATGGACCGAACGGTCGATGCACTTCCGTGCGCGGTGGCGGGCCGGTCACAACATCATCGCTTCCAACGAAGACATTCAGGATCTCCCATTTCTGATAGCGAACGGAAAAGGAGTGTACGTGGGAACGACATCCTATCTCCTCAACCCGAATCCGATTCCCACGCCGTGGGGAAACTGGTGGGGCGAGGGCGATGAAAAAGTTTTCGTGGACGACGATGCTGTACCGTCCATCTTTGGTACGGGCTCCGAAGACTATTATAATTATTCTTGGTCCTCGCCGGACATCTTCGACTACCCCTACTGTGGACAGCCTCGGAACGACGGCCCCGGGAACAGAGGTTTCGTCACCAATTATCGCTGGCACATCCTCGACGCCATTCCATTCGAAAACCGTATTCGATTTACGATGGAGCTCTTCAGCCACGAACGGACACCGGGACTCTCTTACGCCCGCATCGCCTACCATTACGCCAGGCCGGGCTTGACGGACGACCATCAGCCCATCATGCCGGAAGATGTTCGTCATCTTCTATTGCCCTTTCCATGGCAGCCCGAAGCCAGGTTCGGCGCTCGAAACGCCCAATTCTACGCCGCCGAAAACCTCCTCGCCGAAAGACGGAACACGCGTCTGGAACAGGGAAGACTCTGGGCCGGAGGACGTGTGCTCATCTGGACGCCGGAAAAAATCGGGGACAGCAAGAGCTTCAGCATACCCGTGAATGTGGCCGGGAAAAAACGGATAACCATCACAGCCGCCATGACGCCGAGGTCGGGGAGGATGACCGTCCTGCTCGACGGTGCTCCGCTGAGTCTGACGAACGAATCCGAAACCGTCGATCTCTACCGTCCTTATCGTACACTCCTCCGCAATTTCACGCTCGTAACCGCGGAGTTGTCCAGAGGCTTGCATACGCTGACATGCGTATACAGCGGCACTGAAGCGACGATCCCCAGACCGGAAATCGGCATCGACTTCATCTGGGTTCAGAACATCGATCGATAGAACCGTCAAGAATGCATTTATAGTCGAACCAAAGTGGTTTTCGGATTTCACAATGTGGTCCTCTCCTTTTTTCAAGGAGAGGATTTAGGTGAGGTCTCCGATAAAAATCCAAAAACCACTTTGTGTTAAGTATATATAGCAGAATCCTTTGTAAATGATGTCATATTCTCTGTGTTCTCCGTGGTTAATTTTTTAAGGGAGGTATCGACATGCCGGAAAAAATATCTCGCAGAAAATTCCTGGAAGGATGCACGACCTTGACAGCGGGCTCCCTGTTGGCTGCTCAGTCATCACTCATTTCCTGCTCCGGTCCCGCGGAAGAACGAGCCGCTCGGAATACCATCACCATCGATCCCGAACCGCGATTCGACCTCTCCCCCTATTTGTACATGCAGTTCATGGAGCCCCTCGGAACCACGGACAGCTCCGTGGACGCGGCATGGGATTTTAACCAGGACTGCTGGCGACAGGATGTCATCGATATCACAAAAGAGCTGTCTCCCACTCTGATACGCTGGGGAGGAATTTTCTGTTCGTACTATCGCTGGAAGGAAGGCGTGGGACCCATGAATCGGCGCAAACCCATGTTAAATATACAGTGGGGTGGGATTTACAACAACCAGGTCGGGACGCATGAGTTCGTGGATTTTTGCCGCAAGGTGGGAGCCAATCCGCTGATCTGTGTCAATTTCGAATCGGATTTCAGAAATATTTGGGCAGTCTCGCCAAAAGGAGACCTTCGTTCAGCCGGTCCCGAAGAAGCGGCCGAGTGGGTGGATTATTGTAATAATCCGAAGAACAAGACCAGAATACAGCACGGTCATCAAGAGGCTTACGATGTAAAACTATGGCAGATCGGGAATGAAACCTCCTATGGTGAAGATGCGATTGATATTGAGACGGCCGCCAGGAAGACATTGACCTTTGCGAAATTAATGCGAAAAGCAGATCCGACCATCCGACTCATCGGCTGGGGCGAAGGCGGCTGGGCAAAAAAAATGGTCGAGATCGCAGGAGAAGAATTGCAATACCTCGCATTCCACAACGGCTTCGGGCCGGGCGGAGAGGCCTCTCCATTGAGAGGAATCGAATACAGAAAAGACTGGGCAAAAACCTGGGAATATTTTATGAACGCCTATAAAATGCCGGAGGGCCGTATCAAAGAAATGCGGGACCAGGTGGCCGGTCTCAACATTCCTCTGGCCATCACGGAAGCCCAT
>JBDRSZ010000328.1:0-7333 GCA_043824415.1 bacterium
GTCGATTTTTTGACCGGCATTCCGTATAAATGGATGAACGGTCCCAACGGTGTTGGATTCCTGTATGTTCGAGAAAATATCATCCCGCAGGTCCATCCAGACAGGCTGGGTTGGATGAGTACCGACGACTTCCTCTCCCTCGACACGATGGAAAGCCATCCCCTGCCCAAGAACGCCAGGCGTTTCGAATACGGAACACTGGGATTTCAGAGTATCTATGCGCTCGATACCGCCATCGACTGCATAAATCGCCTCGGAATCGAAAACATTGAGCAGCAGAACATGGCGCTCGTTAACAAGCTCCGCGAGAGGCTTCGCGATAGACGTGTTGAATTTTTCACTCCGGAGAGAAACAGGTCTCCCATCCTCACATTTTACATCGACGACGAGAAAACATTCGGTCAGAAGATGAAGAAGAGAAACATCTACATCACGGCAAGACGCTGGGGACGAGGGCACGTGCGCATCTCACCTCACTTTTACAACGACGAAGAGGATATCGAGAGATTCATAGATGCTTTCGACCGTTGTTTCAGTGCCTAATTCAAACTGAGTCGATACAGAATCTGAACGATACGAGGAAGGATGTTACCCATGAGAGAGAAAATAATACAGAATTTTATCATCCTACTCATGCCTATAGGATTGTTCCTCGTTTCTGATCCGCGGGCAGCAGCTTCTCAGTCACAGTCGTTGTCGAAAGACATCCGTACCCAGTGGGAGGCGTCGGCCCATGCCGGTTCCGGCGATTCGCCCGAAGAGATGAAACGGATGAACACGCCCGAATGCGCCCGATGCCACACAGCCCAGGGATTCTGGGAAGTCGTCCTCGAAGGAAAACCATCCTCCGCGCCCTACGAAAATCCGACAGGGCTGTCCTGCATCTCAGGTCATTTTCCCGGTAAAGATGAATCGAAAATCGGAATCCTAAGGGTAACCGACACTCGAAATGCGTGCACCGGCTGTCACGACCTCATCGTAAAAAGCACTGCCGAAGAACTGTCCTGGTGTCCGCAGGGATCCATTCTCAACGGAAAAGGCGGATCGGAATTCGAAGGGAAAGACTATCCCAGCGGCGCACATATACGGCTCAAGAAAAACTGCGTCTCCTGCCACATGGCAGAAGCCCCCGAAGGCTTCGACAACATCGTGGGCGGGCACACCTTCCGAGTCATCACCAAAGGCAGCACGCCCCGCGCGTTGAACACATACGCATGCTCTCAGTGCCACGATGCCATCATCCTCGACTGGGTCGAGATGAGTCAAGCCCAAATCAAACGACTGCTCGAAGAACTTGCCTCGATCCTCCCCAAAAGAACATTCCAATCCGAGGGAGTGAAAAAAGAAGAGGCCAAATTCCCGAAAGATCCATCCCTGAACGCAGTCGAATCTCAGGCCTCGTTCAACTACTGGATGATCGTCAAAGACGGGACGTTCGGCGTCCACAATCCGGTCTACATCAAAAAACTCTTGGAGGATTCCATAGAGGCGTTAAAAAATTTAAAGAACTAAAAGACAAAATCGCATTACATTTTAAGTCGAAGGAGCAATACGCCATGAAGAAAAAAATGTTTCGCATCCTGCTCATTCTTGCTATCACCGTTTTTTTCTATCCATCACGGGCGCAGGAAAAACCCAAAGAACCACTTAAAGAAATTCCTAAGGAAACACTCAAGGAAATCTCTTCAGTCACCAAACACACCATTCGGATCGGAGGAGAAACCATCAGCTACACCGCCGCTGCCGGCACGTATGTACTGAAAGAGGATGGCGGCAAACAGCTGGCCACCATCTTCCACATCGCATACATGAAAGATGGCGTGAAAGACTACAGCCGGCGTCCCCTGCTCTTCTCCTTCAACGGAGGCCCCGGCACGGCCTCCGTCTGGCTCCACATGGGCGTCCTCGGCCCGAGACGCGTTTTCTACGACGATGATGGATTCGCTCTTCAGCCTCCGTTTAAAGTGGTGGACAACGAATATTCCATCCTGGATGTCGCGGATGTCGTATTCATCGATCCCGTTGCCACTGGGTACAGCCGCATGTCACCCGGCGAGGACCCCCATAAGTACCACGGCACGATGGAGGACATAGAATCCGTGGGCGAATTCATCCGGTTGTGGGTTACGAGGAACAACCGCTGGGAGTCCCCCAAGTATCTGATCGGCGAAAGCTACGGTACGACGCGCGCTTCGGGTTTGGCCGACCATCTGCAGGAGCGCCACCTGATGTTCCTCAACGGCGTCATCCTCGTTTCCATGACGTCGTTGAACGTCGAAACAGGCGAAGACCTCGGCTACGCTCTCATCCTGCCCCACTACACAGCCACGGCCTGGTACCATAAAAAACTATCCGCCGACCTACAGAACCGGCCCCTGCGCGACCTCTTGGATGAAGTCGAGAAATTCGCAATGAAAGATTATCTTCTGACTCTCACGAAGGGCGGATACGTGCCCGAGAGCGAGAAGGCCGAGGTTATCCGCAAGCTGTCCCGGTATACCGGCCTGTCGCCCGATTACATCCGGTACAGCAATCTGCGCATCGAGCGGGGCCGATTTCGGAAAGAACTCCTCCGTGATGAAAACCGCACCGTAGGCCGACTGGACAGCCGGTACAAGGGTATCGACAAAGATGCCGCCGGAGAGAGCATCGAATACGACCCGGCCATCGTCGACTGGGAAGGCACATTCTCTGGAGCCTTCAACCAGTACATCCGGTCTGAGCTGAAGTACGAAACCGACCTCAGTTACGAAATCTGGGGAAACGTGCGTCCGTGGAAGCGCGACCCTTCCGTGCGGGTGGGGGAGATGCTCCGCCAAGCGATGCATAAAAACAAATACCTCGAAGTCTTCATCGCGGAGGGATACTACGACGCTGCCTGCGATTACTTCACTGCCCAGTATGTTTTCTCCCACTTGGATTTGAACGGCGCGCTCAAGGACCGCATCCATTTCGGGTTTTACGAATCGGGGCACATGATGTACTGCCACAAGCCGTCACTCATCCAAATGAAAAAGGACCTTACCGGATTTATCCGGTCGGCGATGCCTGAGTAAACCAACCTCCCGAGGGTTCCAAGCCTTTGGGAGGGTTAGCATAAATCGAAAGAGGAGGAAACGACCATGAAGAGAAATCATATCATTCGCTTTGTTTTACTAGTGATATTCTGTTCATCCATTCTTCAAGCTCAGAACAAAGTCTCCATCCTGTCGGAAAATGACATTCGAGCGTTGAACAACGAAATATCCGGAGAACTCGCACAGGAGTATATCCGCCACATCGGTCATTATCACAGGCTACAACCAAGTCGTGGGTACCGTGAATCAGCTGAATGGGTGGCTGAAAAGCTCAGGGAATTCGGCTTGAGCGACGTACACATCGAAGAGTATCCCTCCGATGGGAAGATACGGTATTATATGTATGGGACGAGTCCGGCGTGGGACGCCGATTTCGCCGAGTTGTGGATCGTCGAACCCCAGGAAGAAAAGTTGACGAGTTTCGCTGAGATTCCGACATCTTTGGCCATCTCAAGTCAGTCCTGCGACGTGAAAGGAGAGCTCGTCTATGTCGGCCAGGGAACGTCCGCCGACGATTATGGTAAAGTGGATGTCAAGGGGAAAATCGTCCTCGCCGACGGCAACATCGGAACCGTTGCTGTCCTGGCCGTCGACCGTTTCGGCGCTCTGGGTGTCGTCTCCATCAACCAGCGTTTTTCCTACGATGAGCCTGACAACGTAAGCAGCATCCGCATTCGGACGGATGCGCCCAGCTTCGGATTCGGCCTGTCCCATCGGAGGGGTGAAGAGCTGAAGGACAGACTGCTCCACGGTGAAAAATTAATCGCCCGCGCAGTCGTGAAAGCGGAGACCCATCTATATCCGTACCAAAACGTCGTCGCCACGATTCCGGGAACCGATCTGGCCGAAGAAGAAATCCTCCTGACGGCCCATCTATGCCACTACAAGCCGGGGGCGAACGACAATGCCAGCGGATCCGCCTGTCTGATGGAAATCGGGAGGGCGTTGAGACGGTTGATGGACGAAGGCAAAATCAAACAGCCGAAACGGACGATCCGGTTCCTCTGGGTGCCCGAAATGAGCGGCAGCATCGCTTACGCCGCGACCCATCCCGACATCGTCGAGAGAGCTGTTGCCGGCATCAACCTCGACATGGTCGGCCAGTACTTGAACGACAACAACTCCACGTTTTTTATGCACTGCACGCCCCATTCCCAGCCCCACTACATCAACGACCTGTTAGCCAATCTGACGGAATTCGTCGCCGCGAACAACGTCCAACCTTTGACGAGCAGAGGATTCGACTATCCGGTCTATTCCCTCGCTGGCAGCCGAGATGCCTTCAGGTACCGCATCTTCGAGTACGTCCCCGGAAGCGACCAGTGGATTTTCAACGACGGGCTGATCGATGTGCCCATGGTGTTCTTCCTCATCTGGCCCGACCGGTTCTACCACACAAGCGGCGACAAGCCGGAAATCTGCGATCCGACGCAGCTCAAGAGGTCCAGCTTCCTTGCGGCTGCGGCAGTCGTCTACCTGATGGACGACTGCCCGCACAAGGCCAGAAGGCTGGCCGGTGAAGTCTTCACAAGAGCGAGCGCCAGGATCGCCCTCGAAACGAAGAGAGCCTACGATTATCTCAACAAGTCGAGTACTGCGGATCTTTACGATGCCTATAAGGAGACATTCAACTTCATCGATCAGGCATACAAGCGCGAAATCGCCACCCTAAAGACCGTCACAGAGTATTCCGAAAGAGACCCGTCCGTGGACGCCTTCGTGAATACGCTCATCCGAAAAATAAGCAATCAGAAGAAAGACAGTGAAAAAGAGATCTCGGATTTCTACATCGTCACGTGCGGGGCACTCAAAACATCTCCACAAAAAGTCCGTTTAACCGACGAAGAGAAGAAGGCAGCGACAGTCATCCCTGTCCGGAATCCCGAGCTCAAAGGTCCCCTTGGATGGGATTATCTCTGGGAGAAATTGAAAGGTTCGGACGTCCGCTCGGATCTGCCCATTTTCCGGACGGACAGCCGAATGACTTACGAAATCTTGAATTTCGTGGATGGACAAAACAGCCTGCTCGACATCCGCAACGCCGTGAGCGCCGAATACGCGCCTGTGCCCGTCGAATGGGTGAAGGAGTTTCTCGAAGTCTTAGCGAAGGCGGATGTTGTGAGGATGTAAAGAAGGAGGTTCAAAATGAAAAAGTATACAACCTGTTTCATTGGGTTGATATTCGCGGTTGTATTAATCCACAGAATATCCTGGTGCCAGCCCGAAGGGGGATACCTCATCGATCCCAAGATCGCACCCCTGCTCATCAACGAAATCTCAGGAGAACGCACCCACGATTACATCACACGCATCTCCCGGTTTCATCGAATCCGAGGAGGCGGGCCGGGATCCGGTTACAACGACGCTATCGATTACGTCGTGCAGGAGTTGAACAAATTCGGCATGGACGACGTCCACGTCGAGCGGTTCCGATCGGACGGATTTGCTGCATACCTCCGCTGGCAGTCCCCCGTCGGGTGGCGCGTGCGGAGCGCCCAGCTCTGGCTCGTCGAGCCGCAGAAAGAACTCCTGGCCGACTTTTCAGACGTCGCCGTCTCCCTCATGGCCTACAGCAACGATGGTGAGGCAGAGGCCGAAGTTGTCTTCGTCGGCAGCGGCAGGTCGGATGCGGATTATCAAGGCATCGATGTTAAAGGGAAGATCGTTTTTGCCACGGGCGGTGACGGAAGCAGTGTACACAGGAAAGCAGTCATCGAGCGCGGTGCTGCGGGCGTTGTCGTCGGTCCGTCCGACCGCGAGGACCGTTTGGAGTATCCAGACTTGGTTGAGCTGAAAAGACTCACCTTTTCTGGGGAGGAGCGAGGCAAGGCCGGATGGGGTTTCAGCCTCTCCCGGAGGCAGACGAACCGGCTCCTTCGGCTCGTAGATCGAGGAACACGCCTGTGTATGCACGCCCGAGTCGATGCCGACCTCTTCGACGGCGAGATGCCCGTTGTCTCGGCTTTTATCAAAGGACGGTCGTACCCCGATGAAGAAATTCTCATCATGGGACATTTAGATCATTACAAGCCGGGCGCCAACGACAACGCCTCGGGCTCCGCTGGGATGATGGAAATCGCGCGTACTCTGACCCATCTTATCCAGTCGGAAAAAATGGAGAGGCCCCACAGGTCCATACGATTCCTCTGGCTTCCTGAGATGCACGGCGCCATGGCATACGCAGACGCGCATCCCGAAGTCGGAGAACGCACGCTCGTGGGCATCAACCTCGACATGATCGGTGAAGATTATGAAAAATGCAAATCCTTTATGGTGTTAACGCGGCCTCCGTTCTCGTCGCCGAGCTATCTGGGAGACGTCGTCGAAGACATGTTCCTCTGGGTGGACCGACTCGATATGCACTCTTCCCGCGGCAGTTACTCGCGCCTGAATTACCGCGACGTGGCGTACTCCGGCGGCAGCGATCATGTCATTTTCACGGATCCGTCCATCGGCGTCCCCTCCCTTATGCTCGGCCATGCCGATGTGTTCCACCACACGTCATACGACACGCCGGATAAATCCGATCCAACCGAGCTCCGCCGGGTGACGACCGCTGCGGCCATGGCAGCCCTCGTCATCGCAAACGCACAGGATGAAAAAGCGCTGGACATTGCAGCTTACACGGCAGAGAAAGGTTTGGACCGGCTCCATCAGAGAACACGGAAGAGTATGGCTTTCCTGAGGGGTTTAGCGGAGAAAGATGATTTTACGAAAGAGGCTTTAATATTCTATCGAGACGCAATGAGCTATACCGAAATCGTCGGCGGTGTGGGAAAGGCATCTGTCCTTTCGTGTCAGGAGTTGTGCCGAAGTGCCCGGGCGAAAAAAACGATCGACCAGATATCCAAGAACATGAATACAGACATCAAAGCAGAAAATAAAAGATTGGAACATTACTTTCAGAGTGTCTGCCAATCCCGGGGATTCCAGCCGAAGCGTTCACCTCTGACTGAGCAAGAGATCAATGCCCAAAAGATAGTGCCCAAGCGATTGTACAGAGGGCCATTGCCGTACGGATTTTTCGAACAATCTCTGGGTGAAGGCGCAAGATGGTACTGGGAGAACGCCCGAAAAATCGGGGGCAACATGGGGGACAAGATGTTCGAGATCGCCAACCTCGCTGACGGCAAACACGACCTGCTCTGGATCCGCGATGCCGTGAGCGCTGAATTTGGGGAGACGGATGTGGAGTTTGTTATGCAGTATGTAGAGGATATGAAAAAATTACAGTTGATGAAATAGAGGAAACGCAA
>JBDRSZ010000329.1:0-28204 GCA_043824415.1 bacterium
GCGTGGATTTCGATTCGATGGTAGCTGCCTACCTGATCAACCCGTCTGCGAGGCAACACGGCATCGACGCTCTGGCGATGGAATACCTGAATCTGAAGAAGATTCCGACGAAGGCGCTCATCGGGACGGGCAAGAAGCAAATCCGAATGGATCAGGTGGAATTGGAGAAAGTCGTCGAGTACGCGTGCGAGGATGCGGATGTCGCATTTCGTTTGAGAGAAATCCTGGAGCCGAGATTGAAGGCGAGCCAGATGGACGGGCTCTTCCGCGATGTGGAGATGCCTTTGGTGCGCGTCCTGATGGAAATGGAAGAGAACGGCGTGGCGTTGGATGCGGGACTCCTTGCGGAGATGTCGGGCGAGATGGAGAAACAGTTAGACAGTCTCTGCGAGGAAATCTATGAGATTGCGGGCGAGCGGTTCAACATCAACTCGACGCAGCAGCTGGGGAAGATTCTTTTCGAGAAGCTCAAGGTGCACGAAGCGGTGGGCATGCGCCGCCCGAAGCGGACGAAGACGGGATATGCCACGGACGTCCGCGTGCTGGAATCGCTTTCGGTCCATCCGCTGCCGAGGAAGCTTTTGGATTTTCGTCAACTTTCGAAGTTGAAATCAACGTACTTGGATGCGCTCCCAAAGCTGATCAATCCGAAGACGGGCCGCGTTCATGCGTCGTTCAACCAGACTGTGGCCGCGACCGGAAGGCTCTCGACGAGCGACCCGAACCTTCAGAACATCCCCATCCGGACGGATGTGGGAAGGGAGATACGTCGTGCTTTCGTGGCGGGTCAGGAGGGTTGGGTCATCTTGTCGGCGGATTACAGCCAGATCGAGCTCAGAATCATGGCGCATCTTTCAGGGGATGAGACGCTGTTGGAATCGTTCCGAAGAGGAGAGGATGTCCATCGTCGGACAGCTTCCGAAATTTTCGGTATTCCTGAGGATGGAGTCACGGAGGAGCATCGACGTCAGGCCAAGACGATCAATTTCGGCATCATGTACGGGATGGGTGCGTGGGGACTGGCCCAGCGATTGGAGATCTCCAATGAGGAAGCTCAGAATTTCATCAGCGCCTATTTCGCCCGGTATCCGAAGGTCAACGAATTCATCGCAAGGACGATCGGGCAGGCGCACGAGCTGGGATACGTGACGACGCTCCTGAACCGGCGTCGGTATCTGCCAGAGCTGAGGCACGAGAACCGGAACATCCGTGAATTCGGCGAGCGCACGGCCATCAACACGCCCATTCAGGGAACAGCTGCTGATCTCATCAAGGTGGCGATGATTCGGATTGCAGAGCATCTGAGGGAAGCGTCGTGGAAGTCGAAGATGATTCTCCAGATTCACGATGAGCTCCTTTTCGAGGCTCCGTCGGATGAAGTCGACAAATTATCGAAGATGGTGCGGAAGGAAATGGAGGGAGCGATTGCGCTCTCCGTGCCGATCAAAGTGGATGTTGGTGTGGGGAAGAACTGGTTTGAAGCGCACTGAAATATAATAAACCACAGAATACCACAGAAGAATTTAGAGAATACCTATCTTTATGAAGATCTCACATATAAAATAATCGGAGCCGCGAGGGAAGTTCATCATGAGTTAGGCCCTGGATTTCTCGAATCTGTATATGAGGACGCTCTGTGCTTCGAGCTGGATTTGTTGGAAGTACCCTTCCAAAGACAAGTTGATTTAAATGTACACTATAAGGATATTGTTTTTAGAAATAAATTTCGAGCAGACTTGCTTATAGATAATAAGGTTCTTGTGGAGATTAAAGCAATTAAGAAAATCACGAATAATGATGAAGCGCAATTGATTAATTATCTTAAGACAACAGGGATAAAAGTTGGTTTATTGTTCAATTTTGGAACTCATAGATTCGAAATGTTGAGGAGAATTTTTTAAAATTATCTGTGTCGTTCAGTGATATTCTGTGGTTAAAAGATAAACGTTCCGAACAATCGGAACGCCTGAGTGCCGAAGGGGGGAGTCGAACCCCCACGCCCTTAAGGACACTGCGCCCTGAACGCAGCGCGTCTACCAATTCCACCACTTCGGCAATGCGGAATCAATGTAAAGAATTCGATGTAAAATGTCAATAAAAATTGTCACACAGAATCGTAAAGCAAGGCACGATTATCTTGTCTTGGACAGCTGGGAGGCCGGCATCGTGCTTCAGGGTACGGAAGTGAAATCCCTGCGTGAGGGGAAGGCGAACCTGAAGGACAGCTACGCGCGCGTGGATCGGGGCGAGGTCATTCTGCACCAGTTTCACATTAGTCCTTATGAGAAGGGGTCATATTCCAATCATGCTCCTTTGAGGCCAAGAAAACTTTTGCTGCACAAGAAAGAGATTCGAAAACTTCAGGGGCGCGTGGAAGGAAAGGGCTTGACGCTCGTTCCTTTGAAAGTATATTTTAAAGGGGGAAAGGCCAAGGTCGAACTTGCATTGGCCAGGGGGAAGAAGCAGTATGATAAACGGGCCGCAATCGCCAAGAGGGATTCGGATCGCGAGACGGAGAGGATTTTCAAGGAAAGGTATTGACGAGGAGAATGATGAAGGAAAACGTTTTTCAAATCCTGAAAGAGAGAGGATTTATATACCAGACAACCGACGACGCTGCCATTGAAAAACTTTTAGGGAAGAAGAAGGTTACCTGTTACATCGGTTTCGACGCCACTTCCGATTCTCTTCACGTAGGGAATCTCGTACCCGTCATGGGACTCGTGCACATGCAGCGCTGCGGACACAGGCCGATCGCGCTTTTAGGCGGCGGAACGACGATGGTGGGCGACCCGAGCGGGAAGACGGAGATGCGGCAGCTCCTGACACCAAAAGAGATCACGGCCTATGGCGAGCGGTTCCGGCCCCAATTCGAGAGATACCTTTCCTTTAAGAACGACGGGGGATTGATGCTGAATAACGCCGAATGGCTTCTCCCTCTGAATTACATTGAATTTTTAAGAGATGTCGGCCGTCACTTCAGTGTGAACAGGATGTTGACGGCCGAGAGCGTGAAGCAACGGTTGGAGATGGGGCTGTCGTTCCTCGAGTTCAATTACATGCTGCTCCAGGCTTACGATTTCTATGTCCAGGCCAGGAATTACGACTGTGAGATTCAGATGGGCGGTCAGGATCAGTGGGGGAACATCGTGGCCGGCGTCGACCTGACGCGCCGGATGTTGGGCAAGCAGGTGTACGGGATGACGTTTCCCCTCATCACGACTTCGAGCGGCGAGAAGTTCGGGAAGTCGGCGGGAAACGCAGTCTGGCTGGATAAGAAAAAGACTTCCGTTTTTGACTTTTATCAGTACTGGCGGAATGTGGACGATCGGGATGTGGAACGATATTTGGGTCTTTTCACGCTGCTCCCGATGGAGGAAGTGAAGAGGCTGCCGAATGAGAGTATCAATCGGGCCAAGGAAATATTGGCTTTTGAAATCACACGGATGAATCACGGGAAAGAGGAGGCGGTTGGGGCGTACACGGCGTCCGTGAAGCAATTTGGCCCGAGCGACCCTGAGGGGAAAGTGGCGACATCCTCGGAAATTGCCGATGTGCATCTGGACGTTGACAGCTCGATACCGATTTTTACGCTTCCGAAGGGGAATATCGCTGACGGTATCTGGATCGTGAAGCTTTTCGTGGATGCCGGATTCTGTAAGAGCAACGGTGAAGCGAGGAGGCTCATCCAACAGGGCGGGGCGTATGTGAACGATGCGGTAGTGGAGGATGAGAACCTGGAACTCACATCGAAAGCGCTCGTGGACGGGGAGTTGATGCTGCGTGCGGGGAAGAAGCGGATTAAGAGGGTGGTTTTTATTTAATTGACTGAACTTTGGCAAAAATCAGAAAAATTACAAGGGGAGGGTGTCATGCTCGCCATGCCTGCGGCAGGCAGGAAATGTTGTATCGGGCATCCAGGGAGGAGATTTTGATATTCATACCACCACACCCCACCTGGATTCCTGCTTAAAAATCGCAGGAATGACAACCATACCTCAAAATAGGATTAAAAACAAGAGGATTTTCTTTTCTGAGTCGATACGCTTAATATTACCCAATTGCCAAAGTTTAGTAATTGATTGGAATCCTGAAGTGTGTTAATGAAATCCTAAAGGATGAATTCTGAGAAATGTCAAAGATAGAATATGCCATTTTTCTATTCGATCGATAAAGCGGTATTCATTTTTTTAAACTGCAGTCTGGACAATCCTGTGTTCGATGTCGTCATGCCGTTCGTCACGGAGGCGAATCATTGGAGAATACCTCTTTTTTTAGCATGGCTCAGCTTGATGATTTTTGGGGGAAAGAAAGGACGAATCGTGGGTCTGCTCGCGATTGTCATCGTGACACTGAGCGATCAACTGTCGAGTGCGGTCATTAAGCCCATGGTCGACCGTGTGAGGCCCTGCTTCGTTTTAGACACGTTCCGACTTCTCATCGACCAGCCCCCCTCTCCTTCTTTCCCGTCTTCACATGCTGCGAACAACGCGGCCATGGCGACTCTGTTTTCCGTGAAGTATCGGCGATACACCTGGATATTCGTCTCCATTGCGGTGCTCGTGGGTTATTCTCGGATCTATGTGGGCGTTCATTATCCTTCGGATGTAATTGGGGGAGCGCTGGTGGGGATGCTTTGTGCGGGTGTGGTTTTAGGGATGGAACGCGCTGTCCGATCCGTTGGGGACCGAAGAAGGGAATCCAGCGCAGGCCCGACTGAAAATGAAAAATAAGTGATTTTTCTGACAATGCAGGAAAGGGATTCAAGGATGGAGAAGCGGTTCGGTAACACGGTTGTCGAGCTGATAGAGGGGGATATTACCGAAATGGAAGTGGATGCCGTCGTGAATGCGGCCAATTCGCAACTGGCGCACGGCGCGGGTGTGGCCGGTGCCATCCTTCGAAAGGGGGGCAAGACGATTCAGGAGGAGAGCGACGTGTGGTTGAAGGCATGGGGCGGTGAAGTATCCGTAGGATCCGCGGCGATTACGAGCGGGGGAAATCTTCCAGCACGGTACGTCATCCACGCCGTAGGACCGCGGATGGGGGAGGGTGATGAAGATGAGAAATTGAAGAAAGCAACGCTCAGCAGCCTCCGGATGGCGGAACAGCATAATCTGAAATCACTCGCATTCCCGGCCATCAGCACAGGAATCTTCAGCTATCCGATGGACCGGTGCGCCAAGATCATGCTTGACACGGTTGTCGAATACGTGAAGGCCAAGACGAGATTAGAGAGAGTCATTTTTTGTCTGTTCGGGGAGGAGTCGTATATCCTATTTGAACAGACATTTTCGAAAATGGAAGCGTGATGGGGCTGTATGATCGCATATACGATACGGTTTTTCAAATTCCCAGGGGAAAAGTCGCCACATACGGCCAGATCGCGAAGGTCGTGGGTCCTCCGTGCGATGCGCGCAGGGTGGGATGGGCTTTGGCGTCACTCGGCAACAGACGGGTCGAATTGCCCGTTCCCTGGCAGCGGGTTGTGGGAAGTGGCGGGAGGATCAGTCTCTCCGGATCGGAGCAGAAAGATTTGTTAGAGAAGGAAAGCATCGTTTTTGATAGCAGCGGCCGTATCGATCTTGAACGGTTTGGATGGGAAGAGATAAAAAAATAAGTTTTTCAATCCATTCATGATTGCAGGGATGGAACTTGTCGGATTTCTGGATAGAAATGTTCTGAATTATTTCTGATAAACGATGGGAAGTGCCTATGCTAGAAAAGCTATTCAAGCTTCAGGAGAAGCAAACAACGGTGCGGGTCGAGCTGATGGCAGGGCTTTCGATTTTCATGACGATGGCGTATGTCGTCTTCGTCAATCCATCCATCCTTTCAGTCGATTATGCAGGAAATCCGACGGGACTGTCGTCGGATGCAGCCCTGCTTGCCACCTGCCTGTCGGCTTTCGTTGCTTCGGCGATAATGGGGCTCTATGCGAACTTCCCGATTGCCCAGGCTCCAGGGATGGGGGAGAATTTTTTCTTCGTGACTGTCGTCATGGCTATCGCGGCCAAGGGCGTCACAAACTCATGGCAGGTGACGCTGGGAATCGTTCTCATCTCTGGAGTCCTCTTCCTTGTCCTTTCCCTGCTCCGGGTACGCGAGGCCATCATCGATGCGATCAGTCCGAGTCTGAAAAACGGCATCGCCGTGGGGATCGGGCTTTTCATCGCGTTTATCGGATTAAAGAATGCGGGCGTCATCGTCGAGGCCCCGGTGACGGGCGTCAAGTTCAACAGCAACATTCTCCAGGCCAACGTTCTCATCTTTTTTGCGGGTCTTTTTGTGACGGCCATCCTTCGCGTGAGGAAAGTTCGAGGGGCGATTCTCTGGGGGATTCTGTTCTCGACAGTGCTCTCCCTTATCTTCGGAGAAGCAAAGTACGAGGGCATTTTTGGACTGCCCAAAGAACATGCGTTTTTCAAGTTTGACATTCTCGCTGCACTTAAATTCCAGTTCCTTCCTTTCATCGTCGTTTTTCTCTTCATGGATATGTTCGATACAGTGGGTACGCTCATCGGCGTGGCTGAGCAGGCCGGATTCATGGAAGACAACCGGCTTCCCGGGGCGAGCCGGGCTCTGGTGTCCGATGCGGTCGGTACAGTGGTTGGCGCGTTCTCGGGGACGAGTACGGTGACATCCTACATCGAGAGCGCGGTCGGCGTGGAGTACGGAGGGAGGACAGGACTGAGTGCTGTGACGGCCGGATTTTTCTTTCTGCTGGCACTTTTTTTCACGCCGCTGGTGGCTATGGTGGGGAAATATCCTCCGATCACGGCGCCCGCCCTGGTCATCGTGGGCGCGATGATGGCCCGTAACGTGCGGAAAATCGACTGGGATGATTTTTCCGAAGGGTTTCCGGCATTTCTGATTGTATTAGGCATACCGCTGAGTTTCGTCATTCACGACGGATTGGCGGTTGGATTCATCGCGTATCCCGTGATTAAACTCTTCTCTGGGAGGGGGAAAGAGGCGAGCTGGCTGATTTATGCGGTGGCGCTGTTGTTTATTTTAAGGTATGCGTTGATAAAAATTTAAGCTGCCTACATTTCAAATATCGCGATGGGGGGATTCCGATAGGGCAGGATATAAATCCTGCCCTATCTGCTTGTACGAAAACGCTTGACTTTTCCAATAGGACGATTAAATTAGATGCGTCTAACTTTATTAAGTTTGACTAATTGTGTTTGTCTAAGGTGTAGGTGATTGAAATGGACGTTAAGCTATCGCCGAGTATGGAGGATTATTTAAAGACTATCCATTTTTTGGAGAAGCAAGAGGGTGCTGTTCGTGTGAAAAACATCGCCATGCAAATGGATATCACAATGCCGAGTGTGTCGAGCGCACTTAAAAATTTGGAGAAACAGGGCTTCGTGTGTCATCCCCGATACGATCTTGTGGGTTTGACCCCGAGGGGAATGCTGATCGCAGAAGAGGTTGAGCGGCGTCATCGTGTGATCAAGGATTTTCTTTCGCACGTTTTAGGCGTTGAGTACGAGATTGCCGAGAAAGATGCCTGCGGGATGGAACACAGCATGAGTCCTGAGACGCTTCAGAGCCTTGTACGGTTTATGGAGACGGAGTCTGTGAAGGGATGATTGTCCTGTCAAAAGGTTTTTTCCCATGTTGTTTTAGAATCTGTGGTCACGAATGAACGTTTTTTGAGAGAGAACTCCGATGAGTGAGATGACCGATCGATTGACTTTAGATACCGTGAAAACAGCGATGAGCGTCGAAGTTGTGGAGATAGAGGGAGGCTGGGGTGTGCGCCAGAGGTTGAATCAGATGGGAATTCACGCAGGCGACAGAATTCTCGTGAAGCGGAGCGGCATCATGGGAGGGCCGATCCTGATTCAAGTCCAAGGCATGGAGGTTGCCCTGGGAAGAGGGATGGCGCGCAAAGTGCTCGTCGTGGAGAAAGGATGACAAGCATCCCGACAGACGATAAAAGCCGAATCCGGCCGGGTGCCTTGGATGATTTCGAGCATGTCCAGATCGTCCTGGCGGGCCAACCCAACTGCGGGAAGAGTACGCTCTTTAATGAGGTGGCAGGCTACCGATCAATCGCATCCAATTTTCCCGGCGCGACGGTAACGTACACGCGGAGCCATGTCAAGATACAGGACCACACGTACGATATTGTCGATCTTCCGGGCGCGTATTCTCTGACTTCCCTGGATGAAGCCGAGAACGAGACGAAGCGTTATCTCCTCACCCAGAGAGTGGATGTGATCGTGAATGTGTTGGACGCCTCGATCCTCGGTCGGAGTCTGGAGCTGACGCTGCAGCTGATGGAGCTCGAAATTCCTATGGTGCTCTGTCTTAATATGATGGATGAGGCGGAACGCAAGGGCATTGAAATCGACAGGGAGAAGCTGTCCCGAAGACTGGGAATTCCCGTGGTGGCGACAGTGGCATCGAAGGGAAAGGGCGTGAAGGAGCTTTTTCTTGAAGCTTTGCAGCAAGCTCGCTCCGGAGAAAAGGCCCGGCATATCCGTGGCAGCCGGGACGTCGAATTGGTGATTTCACGGTTAAAGCGTTTTCTAAAATTTGCAGTGGGCGATGAGATTCCGTTCTCTAAACATTTATTGGCGACGAAACTTTTGGAGAACGATCGCTATTTCGAGAATCTGATTCGGGAGAACCATCCGGAACTGATGGGCCAAATCGCCGCTTGCAGACGGGAATTGGCCCAGAGTCATGGCAAGCCGTCCGATGAAGTGATCGGGTCGGAACGGCACGCGCTTTCGATGTCGATTTTTGAAGATGCGGGCGTTGTCCGAGAACCTAAATTGAATTGGAAAGACCGCGTTGACGATGTTCTGATGCACAATCTTTGGGGATATGTATTTTTAATTCTGGTGCTTGTTTTGTTTTTCAACCTCGTTTTTCGGGTGGGATCTATTATCGAAGCACCGCTTTTGGCTTTTTTCGAACGCACGGGTGCATCGATTCGTACCAAGTCGGTTCCGGGATCGTTGCTCTCGGTCATCATTACCGGCGCTTTCCAGGGGATCGGCGGGGGCATTGCCATCGTCCTGCCGTATCTTTTTCCGTTTCTGCTGGGTCTCTCTCTTTTGGAAGATGTGGGGTATCTCCCTCGCGTGGCTTTTTTGATGGACGTGTTTATGCACCGTCTGGGTCTGCACGGAAAGGCCGTGATTCCTGCGGTCCTCGGGTACGGATGCAACGTTCCGGCAGTCATGGCCACGCGCATTTTAGATTCTCGGAGGGACCGGGTCATCGCATCGCTCATCGCTTCGATGGTGCCCTGTGCTGCGAGGATGACTGTCATTTTCGGGCTTGTAGGATACTATTTAGGAGGGAACGCGGCTTTGGGCATCTACGGTCTGAATCTGATTGTCGTCGCTTTGTCGGGCGCGTTGATGTCCCGATTGCTTCCCGAGGTGACTCCCGGCATGGTACTCGAGATACCCGCCTACCAGGTCCCCCGTCTGAAAAATTCTTTGATGAAGACGTGGCTCCGGCTGAAGGATTTTATCGTCATCGCCTGGCCGCTCCTCATCGTGGGGAGTGTGGTCTTGGCCTTGACGGAGTACTTCAGGCTCACGGATTCCATTAATCGATTGCTTTCACCCTTCACGGTGTTGCTGGGGCTTCCGAAAGAGGTTGGAATCACGCTCATTTTCGGTGTTTTGAGGAAAGAGCTCTCCATGCTCATGCTCTTTCAGGCATTGGGGACGAACGATGTCCTGACCGTGATGACGCAGGCTCAGATTTTAGTTTTTACCGTATTCGTCGTTTTCTATATCCCTTGCGTGGCGACGATGGGGGTTCTGTACAGGCAAGTCCGCGGGAAGGCCATGCTGGCGATTACGGGCTTTACGTTTATCCTTGCCCTCCTCATGGGGATTCTGACGAGGGGATTCGCGGCCTTGATCTGGTAAGGAGAAAGCGTTCTGATGAAGGAAGCAAGACTCTACCGGAAACTGGAAGATCGTGGCGTACAGTGCTTCACCTGCGCACATAAATGTACGATCGGTGCGGGCAAGAGAGGGGTCTGCGGAGTAAACGAGAATCGGGACGGTGTTCTGTACAGCCTCGTGTACGGAAAGGTCATCGCGCTCCACGTGGATCCCATCGAGAAGAAGCCGTTGTTTCACTTCTATCCCGGGACGAGATCGTTTTCCGTGGCTACGGTCGGGTGCAATATGCGATGCAAGCACTGTCAGAACGCGGACATTTCCCAAATGCCGAGGGACGATGGGCGGATCGATGGTAAAGAAATGAGCCCTGATCTCGTCGTGAAGGCAGCATTGGAGCATCGGTGCAAATCGATTTCTTATACGTATACGGAGCCGGCGATCTTCTGGGATTATGCGTACGATACGGCAATATTGGCCCACGAGAAGGGCGTGAAGAATGTGTTCGTGACGAACGGTTATCTTTCTGAGGAATCCCTGAAGGAGATCGCGCCTTACTTGGATGCCGCCAACGTGGATCTAAAGTCGTTCAAGGATGAGACATACCGGAGTGTATGCGGCGCGCGCCTCCAGCCTGTTCTGGATACGATCCGTCGGATGAAAGCGCTGGGCATCTGGGTTGAAGTGACGACGCTTCTGATTCCTCAGCTCAATGATTCAGAGGAGGAATTGAAGGATATCGCTGCATTCATTCGCGACTGCGATCCGGGCATACCCTGGCACATCAGCCGATTTCATCCGACGTACCGGATGACGGATCGGCCGCCCACTTCTGTTGAATCCATCCAGAATGCGTGCCGGATTGGAATCGAGACCGGAATCCGGTATGTGTATTCGGGGAATGTGCCGGGGGAGGAGCGGGAGAGTACGTTCTGCTACGCGTGCGGAGCGCGGCTGATTCATCGGTGGGGATTTGAAGTGGCGAGCAATCGGCTCGTCGATGGGAAGTGTCCGGAATGCGGTGCGAAGATCGATGGAGTATGGTAGAGAGGAATTCCGAATTTAAAATTCGGAATTCAGAATGATAAAGAGAAAATGAATTGATTATCGTACAGAGGGGCAAATTGTATGGAAAGAGAAAGACAGAATTATTTTTCGAGAGGAAGAGTGTTTCTCACCGGTTTTTTAGTGGGCATTGGCTTCATGGTATTAGTCTTCATCGGATTGGCCGGGTATGCCATCCGGTATCCGCAGAAAGTTCTGGTCAAGGCGTTCGATGCAGGCATGTCGCGCGTTGTGGGACAGGTCGTGGAATCGATTCCACGAGAGGTGATCGCCATGCGAAAAAACGACATTGCCGAGAGTGTTTACAGAATCGCGCAGGCCTACTCGGAAAACCGCATCTCTTCCGCGGACATACAGATGCTGAGTAAAAATGCCTTGGCGGCCGCGGCCGATAAAAAAGTGACTCGTGAAGAAATCGATGAACTTTTGAGGCTCGTTCAACGTATGACTTTGGAAGATCGCAGGTAAATGGATTGGTTTAATTTGAAGGAAACTGTATGGTTGATCCTAAAACTTTCTATCGTGAATTGGACGGGATGCTTTCAACGATCGGCAAAGGAAGGTCGGACAAGAATTTTTTCGTCACTATCCTGAACGAGCTGGAACAAAAATTTGGGGATACACTGCACATTCGGGACAGCCACATCTTTGAGCAACGGGGCGATGATTTCGTTTTTCTCAATACATCTACGAGACGTCAAGACAGTAAAATCGCGAGGAAAATTCCAGTGGGTGCCGAAGTAATACAGCATGTGCTGAAGCACGGTCTGGTCGTCTACGATACGCCTGGACTTTTTCAAGATTTTGATCTGAAATTGGATACGGAGAAAATGACGCCCGCTGTGATTTTGGTGCACAATCCGGTGAGGAAATGGCTTCTGGTCTTTGAGCTGGAGAAGGGAAGCGCCCGTGAGGAGATCCTGTTGTTCTTGAATGCGATGCGTACGGCACTCAATTATCGGTTGTTTTCGGAGATGATGAAGAGCGATTTGCGGAAGGCCGAGCAAATACAAAAAAGCCTGCTTCCGAAAATGGCGCCGAAGATCGCCGGCTACGAGATCTACGGATATTCTCAGGCCGCTGAAGTCGTGGGGGGTGATTTTTACGATTATTTTCAATTTGAGGAACAGGATTTTGGATGCTGCATCGGGGATGCCAGCGGTCACGGCATACCTGCGGCGCTTTTGGTCCGCGATGTGGTGATCGGGTTGCGCATGGGGCTTGCTCAGGAGATGAGGCTCATTCATACACTGAAGAAGTTGAATAAAGTCATACAGCAGAGCACGTATTCGACGAATTTTGTATCTCTGTTTATCGGAGAGATCGAGAGCGACGGCCATCTTTTTTATGTGAACGCGGGACATCCTCCGCCCTTTGTCGTTTCGGGAAACAGGATAACAGACTTGGAAGCGACGGGGATCACCCTCGGTTTCATGCCTGATATCGAACTCCGCAGGTCTTACATTCACATGAAACCGGGATCTGTCCTTATGTTGTACAGTGACGGCATTGTCGAACGGCAGGAGAGTGAGGATGAGCAGTTCATGGTGCATCGGTTGAAAGAACTGGTTGCGGAGAATCGCCATAAAAGCGCTGAAGAAATCGTGAAGCAGGTTTTTGACGTTGTTTTTAACTTTGGCAAGCGCAAGAGCTGGGAGGATGATGCGACTTTGGTCGTTATAAAAAGAACGAGCGGAGGATAGAGAGTGCATGTAATTTCCAATATTTTGGAAACCATCCCTGAGGCGGCGTTGAGGCAGGCTTCTGTGCGGAAGGAGCATTCTGTTCTTCTGGTCATCGACATGCAAAAATATTTCCGTGAGATCGCCGGATCGATAGTCGAGAATCTGTCAACGCTTATACGGACTTGCCGCGAGGAAAGTGTGCCCGTCGTATACACACAGCACGGGTATGAGGATCCTGATGGGGAATCCGGGATGCTGGGTGAATGGTGGGGGGATCCCATCGTTGTGGGAACGGAGGAATGGGATTTCATGGATGATATCGCGCCCCTTGAGAACGAGAAAGTGATTCGGAAAAAGCGCTACAGCGCCTTTTATCGGACGGATCTGGAGGAAATACTGCGTACACTCGGCATTACAGATATCATTATTGGCGGTGTGATGACGAATCTCTGCTGTGAAACAACGGCCCGCGATGCGTTCGTCAGGGATTTTCGGGTTTTCTTCCTCGTAGACGGCACAGCCACAGTCTCCGAAGAGTACCACTTTGCCAGTCTGCGCAACCTGGCGTACGGGTTCGCTTACCTGAAACAGTGTGAAGAGATCATTGAAGTGTTGAGATCGGGATACGAGTAGTCATGGGTCGTCTGTAGAAATCCCCCGTATCCTCTGTCTGCCAGGTCGCTTCCTGCCTTGGTTTTCTTGCATTTTACTGTTTTTATCCCTACATTAAAACGACGAAACTGAAACGCTGGAGGAGAATGTCGTGCGAAGAATTCGGAGGATTTTCTGGTGTCTCGTCCCCATAGGATGGGTGTTTGGATCATGGTTTATCGGTTCGGTTTTCGCACAGCCAGAAGCGTCATTGTACGCATACGGCCAGGCTCTTCGGGGATTAGAGGAAAAGAAATTGTACGAAACGACGTTGGATGCGTTGAAAACCTATATGGTCCAATACCCCGAATTCGAGAATGCAGCGGACGTACAATTTTCTCTGGCACAAGTTCATGACACGTACAAGAATCGTGATCAGGCTTTCGTTTCGTATTTGAAGTTGATTCGGCTCTATCCCAAATCCCCTAAAATAGGCCAAGCTGTTGAGAATACGAGGCGTGTCGTTAGTGACGATTCCAACCTTTCTCCCATCAAGGAAAAATTGATTTCGCTGTTGGTGGCCTCTGCCGAAAAGACGGCATTTCCCGATGTGTATCTGGAACTTCTTCAGGGACTCCGGGATCTCCTGTATCCGAAGCTGAACGAGGCCCTGATTTCTGAGTGTCGGTTATTTGTAGAGTCGTATCCGGAATACGCCGGCACACCCTTGGTGGCGGAGTGGATTGGGGACATGTATACAGAGAACGGCGAGCATTGGGAGGCGCTGGCCGCCTATTTGCGGGTCGTTCACTTATACGGGAGCAGTCTTCGTGTTACGGGCTGCCGCCTCAAAATCGCGGATCTTTTTGGGGATCGGTTAAAGAGATACGACGAAGCCGTTCGCACGTACGAAGCGATGCTGAGCAGCAGTGCCGATTCTTCGGCGTGGAGTGAGGCGCAGTGGAAATTGGCCTTGGTTCTCGAGAGGAATATGAGGAATTACAGGCGCGCTGCGGATGAATACGAAAAGCTGGCCGATGTGTATCCGGGAAGCGTTCATCGTTTCGAAGCGCTCGTGCGGAAGGCGAATCTTCATGTTTCGGAACTCCAGCAGTACGAGGCAGGAATCCAAACATATCTTCGAGCGGTCGAAAATCATCCTGAGGATTCAAACGCACCCGACGCCCTCGCCCAGGCTGCGGAGGTGTATGAGAAAAGGATGAAGGACTACGAGAATGCGATCCGATTGTATCGAGAGCTATCTGATAAATATCCTTCGAATGCTCTGGCTTCGGAAAAATTATTCAGAGCGGCAGAGCTGGCTGAGAGGAATCTTAAGGATACGAGTCGTGCTTTGATGCTCTACGAAGAGGTTGTGAACAAGTTTGGTTCGGAGAGGATTGCGGACAAAGCACGTCGGAAGGTTGATACCCTGAAAAAGAATGTGAAGAGTGAGTGAACAGATACGAAAAGGACGATGAGGACGGAATAAGAATGGCGTCGAAAGTATGGCTGGTGCGCACAGAGGAGAATGAAAAGGCCGAGAGTCTGAGGCAGAAGATTCGATTTCTGTACGAACGCGCGGAGATGACAGGGTGCTTCCCACAGGGTAATCTCGTCGCAGTGAAGCTGCATTTTGGCGAGAGAGGGAACGTGACGCATATTCCTCCCGACTTGGTGCGCGCAGTCGTTGACGAGATCAAGAAGGGAGGAGCCAAACCGTTTTTGACGGATACGTGCGTGCTTTACAAGAGTCAGCGCGACAACGCAGTCAATCATTTACTTTTGGCTGACGAACACGGTTTTACCGTGGAGAATACGGGAGCTCCCGTCCTGATCGCAGACGGACTGTTGGGGAGCGCTGAGAAAGAAGTGGATATCCCGGGATCGATTTATAAAAAAGTATCCCTTTCGGCTGTAGCACTGGAAGCGAATGGTGTGATGGTGCTCACCCATGTGACCGGCCATATGGGCATCGGGATGGGGGGTACTATCAAGAATCTCGGGATGGGATTCGCCAGCCGGAAAGGGAAGCTTCGCCAGCATTCGGTGATGAAGCCGGCGGTCTCTTCGAAATCCTGCACCGGATGCGGAGTCTGTATATCCTGGTGCCCTGCGGATGCCATCGTTATGGAAGGAGAAATCGCAGTCATCGATTCGAAGAAATGCATCGGATGCGGCGAGTGTCTCGCTTTCTGCCGTTTTGATGCGGTGAAGTACGACTGGCGCGTGGGTTCGAACGACCTTCAGAAGCGAATCGCGGAGCATGCTCTGGGAGTCGTCATCGGAAAGACGGGGAAGGCGGCGTACATGAATTTTTTGATGTCTGTGACGAAGGACTGCGACTGCATGGGGGGGCGTCAGATATCCATCATTCCGGATATCGGAATCTTAGCGAGTAAAGACCCCGTAGCCGTAGACGCGGCCACACTGGGACTTATCCGCGATGAATCGGGAAAGGAGCTGACGGAGCTGTCCTATCCTCACCTTGATGCTTACGTACAGATCCGACACGGTGAGGCTATCGGTCTCGGGAGTTCAAAATACGAACTCGTGGAAGTCGCATGAGACGATACGGTTTACATTTGAATAGAACTCGCGAATCTCATTTCGGGAATGAACGACGGAAGCGGAATTCATTCCGTTATATTCCGTGGTTTCGGATTCTCCTCTGGTGGGGAACCGAAGTTTCCAAGCAGATATTCACGGTCAGGAGACCTCGACCTCAGATCGTCCGTCTTTCTCGGTTTGATCGGAGTCTTCCCGTCTCATCCTGGGTTTTCATCAAGGATCGGCTCTACGCTCTCTTCTCCCGAAGGGATGTACCCGAAGTGCGAATTCTCGAGTTCGAGAAATTAGAGATGAATTGAGTTTCGTTTGATTGTTTCCTGGCAGCCTTTTTATGGAGTGAAGGAAATTATCGTGACAGTCATTTTTAAATCCATCGGAGTGATTCACACGCCTTACAGTGAGCCTGAAGGTGTTCCCATTCAGGGAGCTCTCCGGCCGGAGATCGAAGGCCGCGCGGAAATCTTTCCGGAGTATGAGGAGGGACTGCAGGATGTGGAAGGATTTTCCCATCTCATTTTTCTCTATCACTTTCATCGGGTGAAGGAGTATTCACTCACAGCGTGTCCGTTTTTGGATGATACTCCGAGAGGGGTCTTTTCGATTCGGAGTCCGAGACGGCCCAATCCCATCGGGATGACGGTTGTCCGCTTATTAAGGCGTGAAAAGAACATGCTCTCCTTTAGCGGTGCGGACATGGTGGACGGGACGCCGCTCTTGGACATCAAGCCGTATATTCCCGAAGTGGATGCGCACGATGCGGATCGACTCGGATGGCTGGGGGACAAGATGAGAAAAAAAGGCAAAGAAAAATGTGCAGACGGACGATTTGTGAATGGAGGAAATGAGAACTGGACTTAGGCAAATTTCCTATTTATAATCATGTGAAAGGTGTCATGCCTGAAATTTTTAATCAGGCATCCAGGGGAGGGGAGAATCAAACAGGAATTCCCCATCCATAGATTCCCGCTCAAACACTGCGGGAATGACAATCCACCGCTTGATCCAATGATTTGAGTTTGGAAACGCGATACCCTGATTATAAATTTGAATTTTATCATCGATGCACGAAAGAATTTTCATCTCAATACTTCGAGAAAATGAAAGGATTTTATACATGGCTAAAATCCCAATTCGAGTGAAAAATACGATCAACAAATACATCACTGCTCTTAAAGAGCATAACATCCCTATCAAGCATGTGATTCTTTTTGGGAGCTATGCAAACGGCAATTATGATGATCGGAGCGATATCGATTTGGCCATTGTTTCTGATCTGTTCGTGGGAGATCGAATCACCGATAGGAGTAGGGTCAGAGCGATTACGCTTTCTGTGAGCAGTGATCTCGAAGTACTGCCATACAACACGAAAGAATTTACAACGGATGCTCCATTTGTTAAGGAGATTTTAGAAACAGGACTGAGAATTGTCTAAAATGAATCGTTATGGAGAAGTTGAAAAAAAGTAAAAAATTCTCAGGCCGGAAGGGGCCGGTCGTTTTGGTCATCATGGACGGGATCGGGCTCAACCCGAATACGGTGGGGAATGCTGTTGCTGTTGCACGCACGCCGACTCTCGACTGGCTGATGGAGAAATATCCACACACGCAACTCAAAGCGCATGGGATTGCCGTGGGACTACCGTCGGACAACGATATGGGGAATTCGGAGGTGGGCCACAATGCGATGGGCGCGGGTAGAGTTTTCCATCAGGGAGCGAGGCTCGTGAACGAAGCCATCGAAACGGGGGCGTTGTGGAAGGGCGACGTCTGGCGGAAGCTCATCCAGAACTGCCGGACTCGCGGTGGAATGCTCCATTTCATGGGGCTTTTCTCTGACGGAAATGTGCACAGCCATATCGACCATCTGAAGGCGATGATTCTTCGGGCCAAGGAAGAGGGACTGAAACGCATCCGGATTCATATATTGTTGGACGGCAGGGACGTGGGTGAGACCTCAGCTCTGGACTATGTTATTCCATTCGAGGCCTTTTTATCGGACTTGAATCAGTCGGGCATGGATGCGGCCATCGCCAGCGGGGGCGGCAGGATGCTTGTGACGATGGATCGGTACGAAGCGGATTGGGACATCGTGAAGAGGGGATGGGAGGCGCACGTTTTGGGGAAGGCCGAGATGTTTCCCTCCGCCGAGACGGCTATCCAAACATTTCGTGAAAGAGATGCATCAGTGACGGATCAATTCCTGCCTGCGTTCGTGATCGGAAAAGAGGGAAAGCCCGTGGGTTCGATTCGGGATGGGGACTCGGTCATCTTATTTAATTTTCGTGGCGACCGCGCCATCGAGATCAGTCGGGCATTCGAGGAGGAGGATTTTAGCAAGTTCGATCGAGGGGCCAGACCTCGCGTGGAATATGCCGGCATGATGGAATACGACGGCGATCTGAAAATTCCGAAGCAGTATTTGGTTTCACCGCCGGCCATCGAGCGGACGATGGGAGAACTCCTATCCAATACGGGCGTGAAGCAGCTGGCCATCAGCGAGACGCAGAAGTACGGGCATGTGACGTACTTTTTCAACGGGAACTGGAGCGGCAAGTTCAACGAAGCGACGGAAACGTACATCGAGATTCCGTCGGACAGAGTCCCGTTCGAGCAGCGTCCCTGGATGAAGAGTGCGGAGATCACGGATCGGGTCATCGATGAAATGAGGACGGGAACATATCGGTTCTTGCGGCTGAATTACGCCAATGGCGATATGGTCGGACATACGGGCGTTTTCGAATCGGCAGTTATGGCGGTCGAGGCTGTTGATTTGGGGCTGGGTCGTCTCCTTAAAGCTGTTGACAAAATTCAAGGGATTGTTCTGATCACGGCGGATCACGGCAATTCGGACGAGATGTTCGAAGTGGATGCGAGCGGGAATCCCAAGCTCGGCAATAACGGAAAGCCCAAACCGAAGACGAGTCACACGCTCAATCCCGTGCCGTTCATTATTTTCGATCCGTGTTTTGGGGGAGAATACTGTCTGACCAAAATTGAGAAACCGGGTTTGAGCAATATCGCGGCGACGACCATCCAGCTCTTGGGATTCGAGCCGCCCGAGGATTATGATGTGAGTCTGATTGAGTTTGGTTGAGATGATCATCCATTAAGTAGATGTCTCTCGATCATTCTTCCGAATGAGAACAATGATACGAGGATCGAGAGCTTCGAATGGTAATTTATGAATCTGAAAATGTAATGGTGTAACTATGAAAACAAGACGCGAGATCCTTGAGATTCTTCAGACGATGAAGCTGGAGCTTGAGGCCAATTACAATGTGAAGACTATTGGAATCTTCGGCTCTGTGGTGCGTGAAGAACCAGACAGACAAAGCGACATCGACGTTCTGGTGGAGTTCCAGCCTTCGATCGGCCTGTTTAAGTTTCTTGAATTGGAAGAACTCCTCAGCAAACGACTCGGAGGTAAAGTGGATCTTGTGTCGAAGAAGGCGCTTAAACCGGAAATTGGGCGTCATATTCTTGCAGAGACGGTGATGGTATGAAACGGACGTACTACGACTATGTAACTGACATCCTGACCTGTGTAAAAGAGACGCAGGAATTTACTCATGGAATGGATTTTGAGACTTTTGCAAAAGAACGAAAAACGGTCAATGCCGTACTCCGTAGTTTAGAGGTCATGGGAGAAGCTGCCAAGAGGATACCGGCGGAAATCCGCAAGAAATATCCTGAAATCCCGTGGAAGCGGATGACTGGTATGCGTGATAAGCTTATCCACGAATACTCAGGTGTTGATTTAGAGATTGTGTGGAATGTCGTGCAACAGGAATTGCCACCGATTAAACCACTGGTCGTGCGATTACTGGAGGAATTGGAAAGACAGAGACTATGAATTGCGTTTCATTGAATACGAAGTTATCGCTTCTCAGTAGACCCATAAAGTGGACAAATTCTGTCGAAAATATCTATCAGGCTGCTCTTTTTGTTAGAATGGAATATGTGAATGGGGTGGAATAAAATACAAAAGTCTGTCTCCGGTTTCTCTAAAGCGACCGGGGAACTGGCTTTCCTCTGGGTGGATACCCTGAAATACGGATTTCGTCGACCGTACGAGTTCGGGTCCCTTCTAACGCAGATGGAGGAGATCGGCGTCCGGTCGCTTCCCATCGTGGCCATCTCGTCGTTCTTTGTGGGGATGGTGATGGCCGTTCAAGTGGCTTATTCAGAAGTCAACTTCGCGGGTCGGATGATGGTGGGAATCGGTGTGGGCGTGGCCATCACTCGGGAGTTCGGCCCTCTCCTGACGGCGCTGTTGGTCGGGGGACGGGTGAGTGCGGGCATTACTTCCGTCATCGGGTCGATGCGCGTGACGGAGCAGGTGGATGCCATCCGGTTGATGGGGGCAAGTCCGGCGAAGAAGCTGGTCTTCCCCAGAGTATTCGCCGCTGTCCTGATGCTTCCCCTTCTCACTGCCGTGGCGGACTTCGTGGGAATTTTTGGCGGACTCGTCGTGAGTCTCGTGGACATCAAGATGACATTCATGACCTACTACTACCAGGTCATCCGCGCCGTGACTTTAACCGATTTTTTTGGAGGGATTTTCAAGGCTGTGTTCTTCGGGTTTTTCATCTCCCTGATCGGATGCTACAACGGTTTGAGGGTGGAGGGAGGCGCTGAGGGTGTGGGCAAAGCCACGACGCGATCGGTTGTGGCCAGTTCGGTCTGCATCATGGTATCGGATTACTTTCTGACGAAACTGCTCATTATCCTGTAGAGGAAATCGTGCCGCCGTTTGCATTTTTCGATGAAGTACACAAAAGTTTCGACGGAAACGAAGTGCTGAGAGGGTTGACGCTCGTCATCCGAAAGGGAGAAGCGCTGGTCATCCTGGGAGGAAGCGGGACTGGAAAAACGGTTATCCTGAAGCATATCGTGGGCCTCCTCTCACCGGATGCGGGCAGGGTATTCGTCGAGGGGAATGACATCACGGAGTACAGCGAGAATCAGCTTCTTCCTGTCAGACGGAAAGTCGGATTCCTGTTTCAGGGGGGTGCTCTGTTCGATTCGATGTCCGTATTCGATAATGTCGCCTTCCCATTGAGGGAACACACGCGGTTTACTGAGTCCGAAGTAGAGGAGCGTGTGCGGGAGAAGCTGAAACTGGTCGGACTGGAAGGCACGGACTGGATGATGCCGGACAAGCTGAGTGGTGGGATGCGGCGGCGCGTCGCGCTCGCGCGAGCTATCGCACTTGAGCCGGAAGTGCTGCTTTACGACGAACCGACGACGGGTTTGGACCCGATCACGACGCGGTGGGTGAGCAAGCTCATGCGGAACATTCATGAGAATCTCAAGATTACGACGATCATTGTGACGCACAATATCAAGAGCGCGCTCGACGTGGCCGACAGAATCGCTTTTCTCTATCGCGGTCGGATTAAATTCATCGGAACACCGGAGGAGATTCAGTCCTCCGGGGATCATATGGTTCAGGAGTTTTTAAGGAGCTGAGTTGGACCGAATGAAGCATAAAAAGAAGAGATCGAAAGAAATACGGGTCGGAGCGGTCATTCTCTTTGCCCTGGCCATTATCGTGGGCGTCGTCTTCTCTATCGGGGGACAGAGAAAATTGTTCGGTGGAAAAGTGAAGTATAAGATCCTGTTTAACATGACGGGTGGATTGTACGAAGGAGATCCGGTGCTCCTCTCGGGCGTGGAAGTGGGCAACGTGAGGCAGATCGGATTTCCCGAAGAAGTCGGAATGAAAAAAATTTTTGTGGAGATTTCTGTTTCGGAGGGGGTCAGGCCCAGAATACGGAAGGATACGCGGGCGCGCGTTGCTGCGGCGAGTCTCGTGTACGGCAAAGTGGTCGAGTTGACAATGGGAAGTCCGGAGGAGCCGGAGATTCCCGCCGGAGGATTCATCGAAGCCGAATATATAACGGATTATTCCGCCATTGTGGACAGCACGAACTTGATGGTGGAGGATATCCGGAGAGTGCTTTCGAAATTGGAGCGCGGGGAGGGAGCGGTGGGGATGCTCCTGAATGAACCCTTAGAGATTCGACAGACGCTCCGACATCTGTCTGTGTCCTCCAGCCGATTGGCCCGTATCTTGGATCGCGTGGATCAGGGCAAGGGACCGATGGGCGTGCTCTTTTCGGATTCGGTAGAGTTCCGTCAGACCTTGGAGAGTTTCAAACAGGCCGCTGCGGATTTGGAGAAAGTGACGGCCAATCTCAAGGGGAAGGAGAGCGTGGCTGGGAAACTCATCAACGATGAGGAATACGGTGAAACGTTGATGAAGGATCTCCGGTCGGCGATTCACTCCCTGGCGAGCGTGGCAGCAAAAATCGATACTGGGAAGGGTGCTCTGGGGAGTCTCATCAATGACAGGGAACTCTACTACGGCCTTCAGGATGTCGTCTTGGGCGTGCAGAGGAGTTCCGTGGCCAAGTGGCTTATCCAGAATCGGAGGAAGGCGGGAGAGAAGGAGCGGATCAAGAGGGAAGCTCAGGTCGAGAAAAAGTAATTGTTCTTTTGAGAAATTGGACATATTATCTATAGGGATTGATGATGATTAACGCATTGCCACAAATCGTGATTCTTCTTTTTTCCATCGTGTTTCATGAAGTCGCCCACGGGAGGGTGGCGCTTTGGAGGGGCGATACGACAGCCAGGGACGCCGGCCGGTTGACGTTGAATCCTCTGCCGCACATCGATATTTTCGGGACGATCCTCTTCCCGTTGTTTCTGATTATCACAGGCTCTTCCGTTCTCTTCGGCTGGGCCAAACCTGTTCCCGTGAATCCATTGCGTTTCCGGGAAATCAAGAAGGATATGGCTTTGGTGGGGGCTTCGGGTCCGGTGAGTAATTTTCTACTGGCAATCGTCGCAGGCGTTTTTTTAAGAGTGACAGTAAAGACTTTCGGGCCGAGCCACGTTTTGGTACAGGCCTTTTCCTTTGCCGTTCTCATCAACCTGGTGCTGGCATTTTTCAACCTCATTCCAATCCCCCCCTTGGACGGATCGAGAATCGTCATGGGATTTTTACCGGATGATCTTGCCGAGCAGTACAGCCGACTCGAAAGGTATGGCTTTATCATTATCTTCGCACTTCTTTTCCTCGGTCTTTTTCGGTTGGTCCTGTTTCCGATTGTGAGCGTGTTTTATTATCTCATCATTGGAGGGTAGCCTTTTTGATGAATAGACTATAATCTTTTTCCAAGAGACTGGGATCATGAAAATATGGAGGAACGAATGAGGGAGTTTCAGCGACAGATTGTTGGTATACTGATTTTTTTCCTAGCAACGTTTGAATCCCTGTGCTTTGCCCAGTGGCGTTTCGATTTTTGTCCAGGGAAGGCATCGACGAGAAAAAGCGATCTGCACATCGTCCAGCCGTCCTTTGGGAATGATCTTACTTTTTCTGATATCACTTATTCTGACCGCTCCTTTGAATCTCCATTATACTACGTTGTTCGTTTGGGACGTTCGATTCCATCTCTTACGTTTCTTCGATTCGAGGCCGAATTCATCCATGCCAAAGTGTATTCCGATGGGCATCAACGGGTCCGCGTGAAAGGGGCGTGGCACGGCCAGTCCGTGGATCGGCAGATGGCATTGGGAGAGATCGTCCAGGCGTTTTCGTTGTCACATGGCCTAAATTTTATCTTCCTGAATGTAGCGGGACAGTATGATCCTTTCAAAGACAGTCGGAATCTTGTTGTCGTTGGAAGGGTGGGATTCGGTCCTATGCTCCTCCACACGGAGAGCACGGTTGAGGGTAGACGGAAGGAGCACTTCGAGTGGGACGGTCCTTCTTGCCAGGTTTCTGCGGGGTTGGAGTTTCGCGTGTCTGGAAGGCTGAGAGGGATGATAGAGTACAAATATACGCGGGCGTGGCTGAGAAGCTTGGACTTGGCCGTCGGTCATGCGAGGACGACCTTAGACACGCATCATTTTGTTTTCGGGTTGGGAATTTGTTTGTAGAATTTGCGATGGTGGTTATCCTTATTAATACAAACGTGCCACGCACCTCTGAGGTGCGTGGCACATCACGGAAGTGATTACTACTTCTTCGGATACCCCACCGATTGTGCGAGGATGACTCGCTGATCGGGTCGCAGTTTCATCGTTTCTGCCAGGGCTGGCTTGTCCACCAATCCGCGCACCACAGTCGCCAATCCTTCGGAAGTGCAGAACAAGTACACATTCTGACTGATGAAGCCTGTGTCTGCAGCAGGATAGAAGATCTTCTGGTTTTCATCCGCGTTGCCCATTTTCGCTAAATCCGCCACGTAGATGAGGTTCACAGGGACGTCCTTCACGAACTCCTGACGTCCGGTCGCGGCCCGGATGTCATCGGCCAGGACAGGGTTCAGTATGTGCGCTTTCGCATCGTAGAGGAAAAGGCCGTCAACCATGGCGACGTAGATGTCGATTTCCTGCCGGTTCGATGCCGAGGGCGCGGTACGCTTTCCCGAATCGGAACGGTTGATTCCCCATGCCGCCCATAGCATGTTGGAAAGCACCTGGATGGGCAGCTTCTCTGTGCTGAATTCGCGGGAAGATATTCTTTCCTTCAACACCTGCATCAGGGGCCTTCCGCCGTCTGTTTGCGGCTCCGGAAGCTGGATCGGTTTGATTTCCTGCGCCAATGTGAAACCGGTACAAAGAAGCAGGATGATCAGTACCAACCGGGCTGTGAAAAATAATTTTGTGTTCATGGTACTCCTCCCTCAATTTTCGTAATCGTTCATTTGATCAACGGTTTTTTAAATTCTCACTAATTTTTAAACCTCCACAAAGGCTGGCGTCTGTGCTAGGATCTGGCTTCCTATTCTATCAGTGGAATGGGCAGCTTATCGGCGTCGAAGTACATCTTGTACGGGTATGCCTCTTTCACTGCGTAGAATGGCAGGAATTTGGATGCCACGCGGCCTCCGCCGGGGATTTCAACGCGAAACACGCCGAGTGTTTCATCGGGAACGAGCCACTCGTTCAGGTCGTCGTCCCTTTCGGGCAGGCGGAAAAATGACTCGTGGTAATCCGACTCCAACACGATCACAACCGGCCCTCTCATCACGGCTACCCGATGGGGATGATATTTGTCAACAGGTTCCATACGCAGTCTCAGGGGGATACGAATATCCACGCGGTCTCCCGAATTCCATGTTCGATTTATTTCGGCCCAAGTTCCGGGCGTGCAGGGGACATCCATCGGAATGTTGTTGATTTTTACCGAGACATCACGCGCCCAGCCGGGCACACGGAATTTGAGGGAAAATTTCGTTCTTTTTTTCAGGGAAAACGTCAGCGTGGTCGTGTCGTCCTCCGGATAACGGGTTTCCTGTACCACTTTAACCCCACCCTCCGGTCGGTCCCAGATCACTTCGGAAGGGAGGTACAGATTTACGTACAGGGCTTCGGCGTCTTTGAAGTAGATCAGGTTGTGGTATTCGACCACGTCTTGGATGTACGTTCCCGAGCAGCAGGTGTAGGGATCCCAGTTGTACACGCGCATGCCCCCGGATATACGGTAATCGGAATAGTACGTATGCTTGCCGCCCGTAGTGATGGGCAGTGCAGCCCCGGCCCCGTTGTTTAGGAGGCGCTCGATCCAATCTCCGTACCGCGCCTCACCAGTGAATTGCATGAGATACCGGGACAGCTTGAATCCGGCCCAGGAACCGCAGCATGTCTCAAAGCTGCTCGAAACGAAATCCAGCACTCTTCCGATGCCTCCGTCGGGATTCATAATCATCTCCCGCGGACCGTATCCGCCCGTTGCGTAGCACTGGGTGTTCTGCAGGAAGTCATACGCATTCTTGATGATTCGGAGGTACATAGGATCGCCCGTGATTTTGTAGGCCATCGCAGCACTGCTGAAGGTGTTGACGTGGCTGTACGCATGGACGCCGTGTGCATCCGTCGGGGCTGAAGTGTCCGCAAACTTGTTCCAGTAAGCAGGGTACAGCCATACTTCGGCGAATGCTTTGAACTTTGGGTTCCCCGTCAATTCGTACGCGCGATAGAGATTCTCAGAAAGGGTGTACCACTCGGATGGTCTGCCCTGATATCTCCCCCTGGGCGGCATTGCCGCAGGTGCGTTATCGCGATTGAAGGTCCTCTCCGCCCAGCCGGTAACGCGTTCGAGCAGCGGAACGGCGTCTGGATGGCCGGCGTATTTCTTCATGTCCACGAGCCCGCATACGAGTTTGTCATACGAATAGTGACGCAGGCCGCATTCGCCATCGGGTTTTACAGTCTTGGCGAATTCCAACAGCAGCGTTGTGGCTTTTTCACGCATGGCGCTGTCCCCGGTGCTGCAATACATCCGCGCCATGCCGCTCAACCACTGTCCGAACACGGTAGCGCTGTTTCTCTCGCACCAGCCTCCCAGCGTTTTGCCCGGTGCGGGCAGGTTCGCTTCTTCTCGGAAACCTTTTAAAATATCGTCGTTCGATACGTTAAAATAGTAATCTCTGGCAGACTGATATTGCTCCTGCCATCGGCTGCTGAGGAGACGTACGCCCGTGTAATCGAACGGCTCGATTCGCATACGATCAGAAGACTCCGATGGTCGGAGTGTCGCATCCCCGACCGTCCGGGTCATTATCCAGGCTGCCGCGGGTGTGGATACCAAGAATTCACGACGCGTTAATTCACCGTTCATAACACCTCCTTCGAAGGAAAGATTGAGATATTTCAGGAATATCCTTTCAGTTTTTTCGATGATGGTTTGGCTTGACTTTCCCTCACAATCCGTTCAACGGACAACCGAAGGCAGAATGAAATTTGCCACGACATCCAAAACGGATCGCTCCTGCGCATCGGCTGTGTCCCAATCCACGTAGGACTGCGCGGTCGTCACGACGATCATGTTCAAGTCAGGGAAGATGATGATGGTCTGCCCGCCGTGACCGAGAGCGAGAAATATTTCATACTCTTTGATCTTACCCAGCCACCACAGGTATCCGTAGTTGTAGTCATGGAGCTCGCCCCACGTGAGGTTTTGCCATCCGGTATGGTTCGTTAAGGAGGCTTCCACCCATTCCGCGGGAACGATTTGTTCTCCATCCAGGCAGCCGTTATTCAGATAGAGCCAACCAAACCATGCCATATCACGCGCCGTGAATTCCATTCCGTTTCCCCCGAAATAAATGCCCTGTGGATCCCGCTCCCATGCCTGAACGGTGATGCCAAGCGGTTCCATCAAGTTCGTGTTGGCAAAAGCGAGTGTGCTCATCGCGGAGGCTTTTGTCAGGATGCCCGACAGAAGATGCGTCTGGAATGTGTTGTATCGGAATCGTTCCCCTGGATCGGAGAGCAGCGGAAGCTCGATTGTGGTCTCGATCCAGTTTGCACTTGTATAGATTTCAAAATAATTATTCTGCTCGTGGTCGATGCCTGCCTTCATCGTCAGGGGATGCCGAATAGAGATGTCGCGCTTCCTCTGATCCAAATTCGGAGTCACATACTCGGGAAAAAAATCCAGCATCTTCTGCTCCAAACTGTCGAGCAGATTCTCTCTGAATGCGATGCCGATGAGAGCGGACAGGAAGCTTTTGGATACACTCATCACGCGATGGGCATTATTCTTGTGATACCCGTTGAAATACTGTTCGGCCACGAGATACCCGTTCCGGACGACGAGAATGCAGTTGATGCAACCTCTCTGCCGTGCTTCACGAAAAGCCTGGTTCAAGATGCGGGAGTTCAGCCCTTGCGCCTCCGGTGATGAGGTCTTCCATTCATGGGGAAAATCGGAGGGAGGATTGACAACAGTATCACAACTCCAGAAAATCAAGAGGAATGCGGATAGCGTATAAATGATTCTCTTCATTTTCAAGCACTTCTTTTCTTGCTACATCTTCACTTTCGGGAGATATTCGGAGACATGAGAAATACTTCACCGCGCATTATGATAATAGTGATTTCAGATATGATTGTCAATAAGAAAGTGGGAAGGAATGAAAGCCTGTCTTTAGGATAGAGTTTTGAAAAACAGACAATCATCCATTGAAATCTATTGGTGTGTCCATTATATGAAGCGTCTATGTTAACGGGCTCCCTGGGCATGCTCCCTTCTGCCAGCTTGGGAGAAGGTGCTGGACTCTACGAATCCGTGCACGGCTCTGCGCCGGATATTACCGGAAAGGGATTGGTCAATCCTTTGGCTGCCATCTGCTCTGCGGCGCTCATGTATCGTTTTTCGTTTGGAATGGAAGAGGCTGCGAAGAGGATAGAGTATGTTGTTCAGTCTATACTGAACGAAGGATACCGCACTTCAGATCTTTTCTCCGGCCGGGATGGAGAAATTTTGGTGAGCACCTCCGGAATGGGAGATAGGATAATGGAGAAAATCCCAGTGGCGTTTCAATAAGCCGATAATTTTTCTAGGATACCCCCTACCTCTTAATCTCCTCCCCCAAGGGGGAGG
>JBDRSZ010000330.1:0-3117 GCA_043824415.1 bacterium
TGTCTGGAGGATATTGATGAGAAATTTCAACCCACTGGCCAGCAAGACCGAAACCAGGTAAATCCCGCAATAGATAACCAGCAGATCTATCTTCTTAAGGTTGATGGCCTGGTTGACGATTCTTTTTTGCATCTCCAAGGGCAGGACCCGGGTAAACACGGTGATCAGCACGATACCGACCAGCAGCACCTGAATCTTCAGGTTGCCGAAAAATATCCACGAGAAAAGAGACCGCTTGTAAATGGGAATATCCTTGTTTTCCATCATGGTACACCTGTGATGATGTTTTTTGACAATGAGTCAGTTTTTTGTTTACCTGTGGTTCTTGGATCTATAATATCCAATTGTCAGCAGCATTGTGTCAGAGGTGGTCGTCTGTTTTTATCAAAAACGGCAAATTAATAAAAGGGGCTAAGCAAACATCCACAAAAGGACACGCATATCATGACTTTCGATATTTCCATCCGCATTGCCGGCCAAGCCGGTCAGGGCATTCAATCCATAAGCTCGGTAATGGGAAAGCTACTCGTTCGGCACGGTTATTACGTCTTCATCAATAACGATGTGGAATCGAGAATCCGTGGCGGGCACAATTACGATCAGATTCGGATCAGTAATGTGCCTGTTCAAGCCCCAAGCGACAAGGTTGAGCTTTTGATCGCTCTGGATGCCGAGAAAAAGGGTGTGGATCTTCCATATCTCAAGAACGATGGGGTGATGATCTGCGATGGACGGAAATCCGAGGTAACATCTGAGAAACCCAAACCGCTTGCGATTCCTCTGGAACAACTCGCTTTGGAAGCCGGAGGAAGTAAAATCATGGCCAATACGGTTGCCATCGGGGCTGCATTCGCTGTTCTGAAATTCGATTTGGGGCCGGTATCGGATCATTTGGCGACGGTATTCGAGGCAAAGGGAGAAGCGGTGGTTCGTTTTAATCAGAAGTGTGTCGAGGCCGGCTACCGATATGTGCAGCAGCAGTTTAAAGGCGGTTTTCCATACGAGATAAAGGCGGGCGAATTCAAAAAAAAGCGGATGCTGATTAACGGCAGCCAGGCCATGGCCTTGGGTGCTATCTGCTCGGGCCTGAAATTTTATTCGGGATATCCCATGTCACCCTCCACCGGGATCATGGAAACCGTCGCTGCCATGGCAGAAGAATACCGCATCGTTGTGGAGCAGGCTGAAGATGAGATATCCGCAATTAATATGGCCATCGGCGCCTCTTTTGCAGGGGTAAGAGCGATGACCGCCACCTCCGGCGGCGGGTTCTGCCTGATGGTGGAGGCGTTGGGGCTTGCGGGTATGACCGAAACCCCCGTGGTCGTCATCAATGCCCAGCGACCGGGACCCTCCACCGGTCTTCCCACCCGCACCGAGCAGTCGGACCTGAAGTTTGCGATACACGCCGGTCACGGCGAGTACCCCAAAGCAGTGCTCGCGCCGGGAAATGCGGAACAGGCTTTCTTTGCGGTGGCAAAGGCATTCAACCTGGCGGACAGATATCAAACACCGGTGATAATATTGACGGACCAGCTTCTGAACGATTCCTTCATTACAGTCGATGGTTTCGATTTAACTCGGATTACCATCGACCGGGGAAAGATATTGAACGATAAAGACCTTTCCTCTGCCGGCGAATACAAACGATATGCTTTGGACAAATCAGGGGTTTCACCACGGGTCATACCGGGACAGACGGAAGCCGTCCTCTATGCGGACAGCGATGAGCACACCGAAGCCGGACACATTACCGAGAGTGCGGAGGTGAGGAATCAACAGCATGAAAAGCGGATGTCAAAATTGAAAGGGTTGGGGCAGGAGATGAACGCTCCGGAATTCTATCCATCCTTAAAGGGGGACATTATTCTCCTGGGCTGGGGATCCACCTACGGTGTTTTAAAAGAGGCGGTGGACCAAATGAATTCACAAGACATGAGCGCCCGGTTAATCCACTTCAGCGAGATTTATCCGTTTCCGCAATGTGATTTTTCTAAAATCATTGACGATCAAGAAAAAATCGTGTCGGTGGAAAACAACTATTCCGGTCAATTTGCTTCTATCTTCTCCCATGAAACCGGGCTCGCGATCTCTCAAAAGATACTGAAATTCGACGGTCGGCCCTTTACCGCCCAAGAAATCATAAACGATGTAAAGGAAGGATTATAGAGGAGACAGACATGGTATCTCTTGAAGACTTTCATAGCGACGATCCCATTGCCTGGTGTCCGGGCTGCGGAAATTTTTCCATTTTAAAAGCGCTCAAACAGGCGTTTGTGGATTTGGGAAAAAAACCCAATGAGATCGTCATCGTATCCGGTATCGGCCAGGCGCCAAAAACCCCGCATTACTTGCGATGCAACACCTTCAACGGTTTGCACGGCCGGACGCTTCCGGTGGCCACCGGTGTCAAGCTCGTCAATCATGAACTCACCGTTTTGGCCCAGGGAGGTGATGGAGACGGCTATGGAGAAGGGGGTAACCATTTTATTCATGCCATGAGAAGGAATATAGATGTTACCTATCTGGTGCACAACAATCGGGTTTATGGTCTCACAAAGGGGCAAATATCACCCACCAGCGAAGAAGGATTCATCACCCCGACCTCCCCCGGAGGATCGGTAAATCGGCCCCTCAACCCCTTGCTGCTGGCCATTGCCTCGGATTGCGGTTTTGTTGCCCGTGGATTTGCAGGCGAAATCGATCAGTTATCAACACTCATCCAAAAGGGAATATCCCATCGGGGATTTGCCCTCATCGATATTCTTCAACCTTGTGTGTCCTTCAACCGCGTTAACACATTTAAATGGTACAAGGATCGTGTCTATCGGATCGATGAAGATCCGGAATACGATCCGAAAAACCGGCTAATGGCCTTTGAAAAAGCAGCGGAATGGGGGCAGAAGATTCCCATCGGTATCATCTATTCAACCGACCGACCGGCGCTTAACTCACAGATTCCGGCCATTAAAGATGAGCCACTGGTGAAGCAGAGAGTTGATCCTTCTGATTTTGTTGATATTTTTGAAATGTTTCGATAATTGACAATGGTTCGCGAGACTTTGCTTTTCCCCTCAAGCGGTCCGATTTTCCTGGGATTGCCGCGAATCCTTACAA
>JBDRSZ010000331.1:0-11473 GCA_043824415.1 bacterium
CTCTTAAGGAGTGTGGGAATGAAATTTTGGAAGAGCCAATTACGATGGAATTCGAAGGTGAGTTCCTCCGATTCGCCCGATTTTTAGATGGTATTCCGGAATTCCCATTCGTGATGCGAATCAATGAGGTTTTGTTCGAGAAGAAGACTGAGGAGAGTTCAGTCCTGAAAATTCAATTACGAGGGGTAATTGTTTTGAGGAAAGAGAGGGTGCATGAAGAAAACATAAAAGTTGATAAATTGACAAATAGGACCTGAAACCATTTCAACATTCGGGTCCTCGGAGGGCTGTATGGCAAGACGGAATCCTGTTGAGAGATGGCTTCTCTCACTGTGGGCATTGGCGCTGGTTGTGGGTATGGTTTGGATCACTTGTACGCAGAAGATACCCATCGACCCGACGCAATCTCTTCAAGAAGATGTTCCGCTGTTGACGGATGTGTCTGCTTCTCCATCTCAGATTGCAGTCGGAGGCGCTCAGTCTGAAATTAGGGTTCGGCTGGTGAATCAACAGGGACAGCCCATGTCGGAGAAGGTCATTACGTTCTCTACGGATCAGGGGAGCGTAACCTTAGAGAATGCTACGGATCAGGACGGTTGGGCCCGTACGACACTTGTGAGCGGGCAGACCGGCGGGCAGGCCACGATAACCATCCGCTACGGCAAACTCGCGAGTGCCACTGTTTCCGTACTCTTCATTTCATCCACACAAGCGCAAATCCAAATCAGCACTGAAAAAAACAGCATTTTAGCGAACGGTATCGATGAAACGGCCGTGACGGTCACCGTTTTGTCGGATTCGGGGAAGGCAGTGGAGGGAGCGGCTGTGTCGCTCTCGACGACGATGGGCGTCATTCCGGCAACGGTGATGACGGACAAAGACGGAAAGGGTCAAGTCGCGCTGAGAAGCAGTGCCAGTTCCACCGATGGCTCATCCACGGTAACGGCCTCGTACAACTCGTATTCGGTGGCTGTTGTTGTTTTCTTCAAGGGGATCCAGATGGTGGTCGGAGCCAACCCGACGTCCATTTTGGCCGACGGAAAGAGCAGTTCCGCGATTACCGCTATTGTGAAGGAAACTACGAGCCAAATCGCTGTTTCAAATGCGAGTGTTGTTTTTTCCACCGACTTGGGATTGATACCCAATGAAATGATGACGGATTCGAGGGGAGTTGCACAGGTGACCTTGACGAGCGGAACGGTTGCGGGCACTGCCCATGTGACGGCCCTTTTCGGAGAATTACGCTCTGCCACTCTGAATGTGGCTTGCTTGCCCGTAACGGCAGGGCAATTCGTCTTCTCTGAGATGGCCGCGAATCCTTCAACGCTGCTGGCCAACGGTGAGGATAAGGCCACAGTATCCGTGAAAGTGATTGACGAGAACCGGAATGCGGTCGCGGGAGACAGCGTTCAGTTCCAGTCGACAGTTGGTATCATCCAACCCGTGTGGGGCGTGACGGACGGCGGAGGTGTGGCAACGGCCGTACTGACGGCGCGCGCGAGTCGAGAGGACTCAATCGCAATCGTCACGGTTTCTCGGAGAGGCGGTATTCAATCAACTTCGATCCCCGTCGCTTTTCAGGGTGTGCAGATGGAACTTTCCGCGTCGCAACAGACCATCGTTGCAGACGGTCAAAGCACATCCGAAATCACGGTTGTCATAAAAAGGACGTCGAGCCTCGTAGCCATATCCGATGCAAGGATACTCTTTGGGACAAATCTTGGGACGATTCCGAACGAAACGAAGACCGGGGCGGACGGCACTGCCCGCGTCCGACTGACGAGCGGTACGACTACGGGCACGGCGCATGTCATCGTGACCTACGGTTCGACCCATCGGGATACAGTGGACGTGAACTTTGTCACACAAGCTCCAGCGACGCGCACGCTGTCTGAGATCAGCATCAGTCCAGTGACGATATTGGCCAACGGAGTGGATCAATCTACGATTTCTGCGAAAGTTTTGGGAAGCGATCTCAAACCCGTGTCAGGCGTTGTCGTGGGTTTCACGACGACGGCGGGACAGATTTCGGCACAAGCGGTGACGAATGAAAACGGTTTGGCCGTTGTTCAGTTGGTCTCGGCTGCGAGTAAGAACAACATCATCGCGACAGTGACTGCGCAGCTTGGCACCCAATCTTTACAGTCGAATGTTACTTTTGTGGGTGTGACGATGGATGTTTCCGCTTCGCCGACGATGATTATCGCCAACGGGCAGAGTACATCGAGTATACGCGTCGTTCTGAAGAGGACTGTGAGCAAGGTGGCGGTTTCCGGAGCCGAGGTTTCATTGAGTACGGATTTGGGCACAATTCCCAGCGCGGCGACGACGAACTCGGCGGGTGTTGCCAGCGCGGACCTGACGAGCGCAGCGACAACCGGCACCGCGCACGTTTTGGCCCGGTACGGAAACACGATCTCGGATACGGTCAATGTTATTTTCGACGCGTCCGTGCCCACCTTTATTGAAGTCTCTGCCACGCCTCCTGTCATCCCCGCCGACGGACAGAGTCAGTCGTTGATAAAAGCAACGGTGAGCGATGCCAACCGGAATCCCATTCCCGATGGGTCGGTCGTGATGTTCAACATTATCGAGGGAAGCGGGACGATCGTTCGGCAGAAAACGACGGTCGGCGGCGTGGCCAGCAGCGCTCTGACGAGCGGAACTGTTCCTGATACCGCAAGGGTCGCAGTAAGCATTGCCGGTCTTGCGGATACCGTGGATGTGGTCTACACTGTCGGAACGGTCAATCAGATTTTGGTCTCGGCGGATCGGGACAGCATGGCCGCCGACGGCATCGCCACTGCGAAGATTCAGGCCAAGGTCTTGGATGGTCAGGGCAATTCGGTTCAGGGTGTGACGGTCGTGTTTTCAACTTCTATCGGAGATATCACACCGAGTGCACAGACGAATGCTCAGGGAGTGGCCGAGGCGCAGTTTTCGAGCGGCCGCGTGGGCGTAGCCACAATTACGGCCACGGTCACCCTGTCCGGAGGGAGCGTATCGGGTATTAAAACGATTCGTCTTCTGCCGGGAGAGCCCAATTCGATCGTTCTGCGATTCGATCCGACTTCCATCGGTGTGAAGGATACCGGTCAGGAACAAACGGCGATCGTGGAAGCGGAGGTGAGGGACAGCAAGAACAACCCGGTCGTGGACGGCACACTTGTGGAATTCTCCATCCTGCACGGTCCGGGTGGGGGTGAATCCTTGAGCTCATCCAGTCCGATTCCCACGGTCGGGGGCATCGCGCGCGTTTCCCTGTCGAGTGGAACGGTCTCCGGAAACGTGAGAGTCCAGGCCAAAGTGACAGCGAAACCTATCGTCGCCATCGCGGCGGAAATCCTCATCCATGCCGGAGAGGCTTTTATCGAAAACATTCTTGATCAGAATACAACGCACATGACAATCGCTGCGAACCGTCTGAACATCTGGATGACGTTAGATACGACGACTGTTTCCATCATGGTTTTGGATAAATACAACAATCCGGTTCAGAAGGGGACGGCTGTTTATCTCACGACTTCGGGAGGCGGCATCAATACGCATACGGCCTATACGGACGCATACGGCAAGGCCAATGTGACTTTGACGGCGGGGAATCCACAACCGACGATCGGCAGATTTTATAATTACTCGGGTATGCAGGATCCGAACATTCCTGGAAAAATCCTTCCCGGATACCAGTTCTATCCGACACTTGCTGATACGCTCATTCCGAATTTTGATGCCTACCCTGATGCGTATTATCCCGGAACGGACGGGGGACGCATCCTGAATTCGGCGGGGAATCTGCTGGAAAATGATGGGATTTCGCGCATCATGGCTTATACGGAAGGAAAAGATGCTTCGGGCAATCCGGCCCGCGCCTGGGATTGGCTGGCCGTTGTGTATTCAGGACCCATGCAGTATTTCGCTGACAACAGTTACCAGTCAGTGCCCGATGTTCTGCATCCCGGTCAATCGGCGACGGTGCAGATCAACATCATGGATGCAAACGGGAATCCCATTGCGTCGGGTTCTTCGATCAAGGCGGAGATGATACCCGCGGATGCTCAGGCAATGCTGTCCTGGACTGATATTACGACAGGGAATGGACAGGGAACATCATACTATTATATCACGATACAGAATGCAATCAACCCGGACGAACCCAAACCAGGATACGCCGGTATTAAAATCACAGTCAACAGTGTTAACGGCAAAGCATCGCTTGTTACGAAGTCCACGTACATTTCGGGTAGTTGATCAGTCGAAAGGAATGGATGGATATGAAGATGAAATTCCAGTACATCGCCCTGTTGTCGGTTCTTGTGGCTTTGGGATCAGGAGCCATCGTAAACGCTCAAATGACGGGGAATCCTGTCGGATCGAATGGAACCGGTGAATGGACGGTCAGCGCCATGGGAACGTACATGACCCAGCAGTTGGGGAACGGGACTTCGGTTTCGCGGAGGGTGCTGTTGAAGAGTCTCTGGGGAGTGAGTCCCTGGCTCGATGTCTACTGCCTCGGCGGGGGCGTACAACTGGAGATGAAAACCAATGATACGAATGTGACGGATTACAAGGGCAAGTATCGGTTTGCCTATGGACTCGGGTTGAATGTGCATTTGGTCTCACCGCAAACGGGAGGTTTTGGGATATGGTTCGGCGGCCAGGCTTTGCGTTTTCCTTCTGAAGGTTCTTTCTTTGAACACCAGGAATTGTATTCGAAAGAATTTCAGATGGTATACGACTGGAGGGAGTTCCAGGGTTGCGTCGGTGTCGTGTTTCCGTTCCGTTTTATGCGTGTCTATTTGGCCGGCGTTTTGTGGGCTGTGCAGAGGTGGGATACGAAACAGGAGTACCTGACGACCGAATATTCAAAAAACTTAATCGGCAAAGTGCACGCTGAGTATAGAAGCGGTGTATGGACGGGTGGGAACGTCGGGGTGGAGTTTTACCTCCCTCAGGAATATTCCGTCAGTGTAGAAATTTTGCTGTTCAACGAAGAAAACTACCATGTGATGATCGGTCTGGGTCAGAAGGGTCGCTTTGATTGGTAAAAAATGAATCACCTTGGAAAGGATGCGTGAAAAATTGTGGCTCTGAAGAAAAGTGAAAAGCGGTTATTGGGTCTCTTGGGCGTCGTTGTGATTGTATTTCTATTCAACCAGTTTGTACTGAGTGCGGGGAAGAATAAAACGGATGGGGGAGTAGAGAATCAGTCAAACACAAGAACGACCGCGCTCTTAAATACAGGGGCGACGGGGGAATCTTCTGTTGCGAACGCTGAATTTAGGACGATGCGCTTTGACTCCTGGGGAGGAGATCCTTTTACCCATTCGGCTTTATCGCCGGAAGGTCCGGCTTCTTCTACGGGGAATAAGAACACGAAACAATCCAATCACGTGCTGAAGGGCATCATCTGGAAAAAGGGGAAAGCGTTCGTGCTTGTCGGCGATCAGATTCTTGGCGAAGGGGAAGAGCACGGTGGTCTCAGAATAGAGAGTGTCGATGGAACGGAGGTTCTCTGTAGGCAAGGAGGTCGTTCATTTACGCTACACTGGAGAGAATCGCAATGAGATTGAAAAATGGATTTTTTGGCTGTGTCTGTCTGTTGTGGGGATTTCTGTTATTCCAACGGAGTGCAACAGCAGAGACCACGCTGATGTCGGTGAAAAAAGGAGAGCAGGGGAACAAAGTCTGGGCTGTTTATACGTTCGATCAAAAAGCCCTGTGGGTAGGCGTGACCCAGCTGGATATGAACAAGCTCTCACTTTATTTCATGGGCAGCGCGGGAGAAATGGACGGTTCGAAGATCGCGTTGGACATCCTGGCGGATAAAGAAATTACCATCAAGCAGGTCAGTCGAAATCCATCAGTCTTCCGATCCGATATTACGTACGATGGAACGCTGCCTTTGGCCATACTGAAGAACAATAGACAGATCGTTGTGGCTTTCAATGATGAGCGTTTTTTAACGGGGGACGTTTTAAAGTATCCCGACGACGTATCTTCAACAACCGGGCGGCTGGTCAACGTATCCTCCAATGTGGTGGACGCACAGGTGGTGACTTCGCTGGAATTCGACGGCAGTTATGAATGGGTGGGATACATCAGGCCTTCGCGGGATGCAGTTGCGCTCCTCATCCGGGGAGCGTCCTTGGGCATTTTGCAGAAGGAGTTTGAATTCGAGAATGGTGTCCTTCGGAATGTGCGACTTTTCCCGGATGAAAAAAATGTTTTCGGTCTGAAAGCCGTGATGTTTTTACAGTCCTCTTCGCCGTTTTCCGTTGTCCGAAAACCGCAAAGTCTTGTCTTTAATACAGGTTTTGGTTCAGAGCAGGGGCAGCAAGTGGTCGAGCAATCGACTGTGTACCCGGACGTTAATGTTTTAAAATCTAAGGAAGAATCGGAAGTGCCAGCAAGAGCGCTCTCTCAACCCGTTGTGGATAATGCTTCGGAAAAGAAACAGCCACCCTCCGGCAGATCCGATAAAGGCGGTGAGTTTAAAAAGCCCCTCTATTCAAACGTGCCTGTATCGAAGAGCGGCGACACCTTCGGTCAAGAGTTGGAGTATGCCATTCCTTGGGATGAAAGGGTCTCTTTTGCATTTACGTCGACGCCCGTCAAGAGTGCTCTCAGGACGCTAGCAAGGGCCAACGGGCTGAACATGGTCATCGATGATACTGTGGACGGCACGGTGACGATGGACCTGAAGGATGTGACGCTGAGACAGGCCCTGGATAAGATCGTCCATACGCATAATTGCGAATACATCGTGGATGAAGGAATCATTACGGTGAAGCCGGTGGGGACCATTTATAAAGGGGGAAGTGTGACGAGGGTGTACCGGTTAAAATACGTGGATGCGGTCAATGTGGTCAGTGTTATCCGGCAGATGGTGTCGAACGATTCCTTGGTTCAAGTGTTTTATCCCGAGTTTCTAAATTTCAACGAAGCGGGGAAGAACCGCAAGGCGAAGAACGAGGTCGCAGTTCAAGGGATTCGAAGGTCGAGCGTGCTTGTCGTGACGGATCGTCCTGAAAAAATCAATGAAATCGACCGTGTCATCCGTGAGTTGGACAGTCGGCCCGTTCAGATCGTCATCGAATCGAAGCTCGTGGAGATGGCGCCTACGAAGAAGGATCAGATAGGGATCAACTGGGACAAAACGTTGACGACGGTCCTGCAATGGCAGAATATCCTCCCGAACGGCGATGAGCAGGCATACTCGATGCTTAACACGAGTCCTGATCAGGGCGGCAAATGGCAGATGGGCCATTTATCGACGAGTGACTACAAGGCGGTATTGGATTTCCTGAGGGAAAATACGGATTCGAAGCTGATTTCCAACCCGAGGCTGATGGCCATGGACAATGAGGAGTCGTCCATCAGCGTGGGCACGACGGTTCCCATACCGAAGATTCAGAGAGGCCTCGGAGGCCAGGGGGATATGGTGACGTTCGATTACAAGGAAGTCAACATCCAGCTCAACGTGACGCCGCATCTTGGGACGGACGGCGAGATCACGATGTACGTGAATCCCGTCATCGAGGAGATCTCAGGATGGGTGGAATACATGCAGCAGCGGGCACCCATCACGGACAAACGGACGGTGAACAGCATCGTCACCGTCAAAGACGGCGAAACGGTCGTCATCGGTGGGCTGATCAAGACACAGCGCGTCCGGACGATATCGAAAGTCTGGGGATTGGGGAGCGTGCCTCTGCTGGGCAGACTTTTCCAGCACGAGAAGTTCGAGGATAAAAAGACGGAATTGATGATTTTCATCACACCCAAGATTTACAATCCGGAGCAAAGCGGATGATCGGACAGAGTCAACTCAAAGAGCTTCTGACTTATGCCGTTGAAAACAGGGCGTCCGATATCCACCTGAGCGAAGGGTATCCGCCCATCGTTCGGATCGATGGAGAGCTGCACCGAATCAAGGGAAATGTACTCACAAAACAGGACATGGAAGATATCGTCGTCCAGATTTTGGACGATTACCAGATGGAGAAATTCAAAGATCAGCTGGAGCTTGATTTCGGTTATTCCATCCCAGGGGTAGCGCATTTCAGGGCAAACTGTTTTGTGAAGCTGGGCGGTTTCGGATTGGCGTTTCGCATTATTCCGAATCATATTCCGTCACTCAAAGAACTGGGCATGCCTGCGGGTGTCGCTCAGATGGCGAGAGGCATCGAAGGGCTTATCTTGGTGACGGGTCCGACGGGACACGGGAAATCGACGACACTGGCCGCGATGATCGACCTGATCAACTCGGAACGGCAGTGGCATATCATCACGATCGAAGATCCTATCGAATACAGCCATCCGGCGATGAATTGTTTGATTCAGCAACGGGAGTTGGGAAAGCACACCTATTCGTTTGCCGCGGCGCTGCGAAGTGCGCTGAGGGAGGACCCGGATGTCATTCTCCTCGGAGAGATGAGGGACTTGGAGACGATCTCCTTGGCCCTTACGGCCGCTGAAACAGGACATCTTGTGTTGAGCACTCTACATACAAGGAACGCACCCGATACGATCAACCGGATCATCGATGTTTTTCCGGCAGAACAGCAGAGACAGATTATGGCGCAATTGTCGAGTTCTCTGTTGGGAGTTATTTCGCAGCGCCTTCTTCCGTTGGCTTCGAATACGGGACGAGTGGCAGCTATAGAAGTGATGATCACAAATTCTGCGATCCGCAACCTCATCCGGGAGAGAAAAGTGCATCAGATTCGTTCCGTCATGCAGTCGAGCATTTCGATGGGAATGCAGACGATGGATGATAGTCTGCTCCAACTGCTGCATAACGGCAAAATCACTCGAAATGTGTGTCAGAAGTACGCACTGGACATCGACCGGTTTTCACCCAAAGTTGCTGCTAAGGCAGGCGCCTGACCGAATAGTTAGACCATTTCATACTTTCCTTTAAACTGTTAATTCCGTATTCAGATCATTCATCGTGAAAAAAAGCTTGACTTTTTGTTATCCGTTTAGCATATTCAATTATTCGAATATCCTAACATCGATATTTACCTGGAGGAGATGTATGTTGGTGTACGACGTGCTGATCATCGGAGGTGGACCTGGAGGACTGACTGCGGGTATTTATGCAGGACGCGCTCAGCTCAAGGTCGCAATGGTCGAAAGGCTGATGCCGGGCGGCCAAGTCGCCTCGACCGATTGGGTGGAGAATTATCCAGGCTTTGAGGAAGGAATTGCTGGCTTCGATCTGATGGAACGGATTGAGAAGCAAGCCAAACGATTCGGACTGGAGATTGTCTCGGGTGCGGCCGAAGAGGTCGACCTGGGGGGAAGTCCCAAGAAAATCGTAGCAGGCGGCAAGGAATACTTCGCCAAGACTGTGATCATTGCTACGGGGAGGGCTCCCAAACTGCTCGGCGTGCCCGGTGAGATAGAATTCAAGGGGAAAGGGGTTTCCTATTGCGCTACGTGTGACGGTCCCTTTTTCAAGGATAAGGATGTTGTCGTCGTGGGAGGCGGGAGCTCCGGTATTCAGGAGAGTCTTTATTTGAGTCGGTTCGTCCGTTCGATTCAGCTGGTTGAGTTCATGGATCATCTCAATGCTGAGAAGATCCTTCAAGAGCGGGCGCACAAGGACCCGAAATTCACTTTCCATCTGAATCACGAGGTCCTTTCGATCAACGGGGAACAGAAGGTGCGCTCTGTGACGATCAAGGACCGGTCAACCGGAAAGAAGACGGACCTCAAGGCGGACGGAGTCTTCATCTGGGTGGGATTGCTCCCCAATACGGATTTTCTCAAGGGAAAAGTCGAATTGAATGATTGGGGGTATGTGAAAACGAACGAGGAGATGGAGACGTCCGTTTCCGGCGTTTTTGCGGTTGGCGATGTCCGGGAAAAGAGCGTGCGTCAAATCACAACGGCAGTGGGCGATGGGACGGTCGCAGCGCAATCCTCTTTGAGACACATTGAATTGCATGAAGGAAGTGAGGTTTGAGTCAATGCAACCGAAAAATTACGATGTGAATGCACAAATGCTGAAGGCGCTTGCCCACCCGACGCGTTTGCATCTCCTCGACCTTATCAGGGAAAAGCAACCCTGCGTGAAGGCTATGGAGGAGATTTTGGGCGTGGCACAGCCGAATATATCTCAGCATCTGTCCCTTTTAAGAAACTTGGGGATCGTGGTTGCCGAGCGAGAAGGGAATCAGGTCTGTTATCGAATCCTGAATAAAACAGTGTTGAAAATATTGGATGCAATGAAAGAGTAATGGAAAGGAGGAAATATCTATGAGCAAAGAGATCGTGATTAACGACGCTAATTTTCAGAAAGAGGTTCTGGAATCCGATGTGCCTGTTTTAGTTGATTTTTGGGCTCCGTGGTGCAGTCCGTGCCGGATGATGGGTCCCGTCGTCGAAGAACTTGCCTCCGATTATGACGGAAAGGTTAAAGTCGGAAAGTTGAACACGGATGAGAATCCGAAGATGGCGGGCGAGTACGGCGTCATCAGCATACCGACGATCATCATTTTCAAGGACGGCAAACCGAATGACCAAATCATCGGCGTGGTACCGAAAGGCACCATCGCTAAAAAGTTGGACAGTTTGTTATCAAAATGAGTTGGAGGAAACGACGCGTGAACCGTTTGATTGTGGGCGTTGGCCTGGGAGCTTTGGTCGGATTTTTATATTATCGATTGGTCGGATGTTCGACCGGCGCATGTCCGATTACCCGGAATCCGTACGTGAGTACTGTTTACGGCGCTCTTCTGGGAGCCTTGATTGCTTCCGGCGCGAAGTAAGTTCTTTGTATTAGGAGGAGGCTATGCCTTTGTATGAATATGTTTGCAGCAAATGCGGTAAAAAGTCTGAATTCTTGATCCGGCATCACGGAGATAAAGCGGTGTGCGAATGCGGGAGCGCAGCACTCAACCGGGTGTTCTCATCGTTCGCCGTCTGTGATGCGAGCAGTGGATCGGCGAGTGGCTGCTCGGATGGCAGCTGCGGTGTGCCGCGTTCTCCGTGCGCTTCCGGTATGTGCGGCATGTGATTGTTCTTAAACCAAATAGTCCTCCGCATCATGGATGTTCGGAGGAATAGGAGAGTTTATGATGAAACGAATTGCCATACTCATGATAAGTATGATAATGGTCATGGGATGCCAGGGACAATCGGAAACAGGCAGTCAAGAGGAGGACACGATTCCTCAGGCACCCGAATTTGCACTTGTCGATGTCAACGGGGATACGCTTCGTCTCTCGGATTATCAAAATAACGTCGTTATCGTCGACATCTGGGATACGTGGTGCGGTCCGTGCAAGATGGAAATACCGGATTTCATTCAACTGCAGGATACCTACGGGAAGCAGGGATTCGTCGTTTTGGGCCTTGCCATCGGACAAGAGGGAATCGAAAAGGTACGATCCTTCATCCGCGATTACAAAATCAATTATCCTGTGGCCATCATCAATCAGAAAGTCTTGGACGACTACGGACC